>RGHK01000013.1 GCA_010024215.1 Pseudomonadota bacterium
CCAAAGCTAACCACGCAAATGAAGTCTGTTGGTGAAGTAATGGCTATTGGATCAAATTTTCAAGAATCTTTGCAAAAAGCTCTCTCAAGCATGGAAGAAGATTTAAATGGTTTGAACTCAATTATTGATAAGCCATTTGAAGACAGTGAAGATGAAATTCTTTATGAATTAACCTTTCCTGGACCAAAGAGACTATTTTATGTGTGTGATGCAATTAGAGCAGGATGGAGTCTAGAGAGAATTTACAACCTTACTAAAATTGATTGGTGGTTTTTAGAGCAGCTAGATGAAATTGTAAATATAGAGAAAGATTTACAGAAAAAAACAATTAATGATTTAACCAAGGATGAGATAATTTCTATAAAGAAAAAAGGCTTTACTGATTCAAGGATTGGACAATTAATTAATTCTAGTGAGTCAGAATTTAGGAGCCTAAGACTTAGTCATAACGTTAATCCAGTTTTTAGAAGAGTTGATACATGTGCTGCTGAATTTGCCACTTCAACATGTTATATGTATTCAACATATGGAGATGACTGTGAAAGTAATCCTTCTAAAAGTAAAAAAATCCTTGTCTTAGGGAGTGGCCCAAATAGAATTGGACAGGGTATTGAGTTTGATTATTGTTGCGTACATGCATCTCTTGCTATGCAAGAAGAAGGCTATGAATCAATTATGGTTAACTGTAATCCAGAAACAGTGTCAACAGATTATGATGTCTCTAACAGGTTATATTTCGAACCTATTACAGCTGAAAAAATATTAGATATTATAGATATTGAAAAACCTGAAGGCGTTATCATTCAATTTGGTGGCCAAACCCCTTTAAAGCTGGCTGATGTTCTATCTGAGAAAGGTGTAAATATTCTAGGAACAAATGTTGATGCTATAGATAGATCAGAAGATAGGGAAAGATTCCAAGAGTTAATTCAAAAATTAGGCTTAAAACAGCCAGCAAATGCAACCGTAAAAAATATAGAAGAGGCTATGAATGAGGCTGAAAATATTGGTTTTCCAATTGTTGTAAGACCTTCCTATGTTCTAGGTGGAAGAGCAATGCAACTTGTTCATAATATTAGTGAATTAGAACTTTATCTATCAGATGCTGTTGAGGTCTCAAACAGTAAACCAATTCTTTTAGATAGTTACTTAACTGATGCAATTGAAGTAGATGTTGATGTGGTTTCCGATGGTAAAGATATTCAAATTGGTGGCATATTGCAACACATTGAACAAGCTGGAATTCATTCTGGAGACTCTGCATGTTCATTGCCGCCATACAGTCTTAGCATGGAAATTCAAGATGAAATATCAAACCAAGCAATAAAAATTGGTAAAGAGCTTGAAATTATAGGTTTAATGAATATTCAGTTTGCTGTTAAAGCAAATGAAGTTTTTATTATTGAGGTTAACCCAAGGGCCTCAAGAACGGTTCCTTTTATCTCAAAAGCAATTGGTAATTCTCTTGTTAAAGTTGCTTCTAAAGCAATGATAGGGAAATCATTACATGCACAAAAGTTTAATAGTAATCTTCCCGAAGGATTATTTTTTGTAAAAGAGGCGGTCATGCCTTTCGATAAATTCCCATTAGTTGATCCGATTTTAGGTCCAGAAATGAAATCAACGGGTGAAGTCATGGGTATTGGGGGTAACTTTGGTGAAGCATATGCTAAAGCTCAAAAAGGCGCCAATAAAATTATGCCAAGAACAGGAACTGTTTTTATAAGCGTTAAAGATAGTGATAAAAAATATCTAGATGAATTAGTTCCTCTGGTTGTTAAGAGTGGATTTAAAATAATTGCTACTGGTGGAACAGCTGATTACATCAAAAACTTAAATTTTGAAGTTAAGCGAATTAATAAAGTTTTAGAAGGAAGACCTCATACAGTTGACAGCCTTTTAAATAAGGAAATAGATTTAGTTATTAATACAACTGAAGGAAAACAATCAATTAAAGATTCTGCGGCAATAAGAAGAACCGCACTTCAAAATAAGATTTTCTGTACCACAACCATGTTTGGTGCATTTGCTATTATGCAGGCTTTAGAAGGCCAAGAGGTTGATTGGTCATACAGTACTCTGCAAGAAATACATAATTTATAAGCATAATTGCTATAATAATTCACATGAGTAGAGTTCCTATAACAAAAGAGGGTGAAGTTTTCCTAAAGGAAGAGCTTTCAAAATTAAAGTTTATTGAAAGGCCTAAAATTTCTGAAGCAATTGCTGAGGCAAGGGCTCATGGTGATTTAAAGGAAAATGCTGAATATCATGCTGCTAAAGAACTTCAAGGATTAATGGAAGCAAAAATTAATGAAATTGAAAGCACTTTATCCAACGCTCAGGTTATTGATGTTAAAGAAATTCCAGAAACGGGCAGAGTAGTTTTTGGATCTACTGTAAATCTTTATGATATTGATAATGATAAAGAACTTAAATATAAGATTGTTGGCAATCTTGAGTCCAACCCTGAAAAGGGACACATTTCAATAGACACACCAATTGCAAAAGGACTACTCGGAAAGTTTGTTGAAGATGAGGTTTCCATAGAGACTCCATCTGGAAAGCTTTCTTATGAAATTCTCGAAGTTAAGCATATATAATGCATGCCGATAATTGGGCTATAAGAGCAAAACAAGAGGGCTTTAGAACTCGAGCAGTATACAAACTTGATGAGATTGCAAATAAAACCAAAGTATTAAATAAAAAACAGTACGTATTGGATTTAGGTTCTGCACCAGGCGGCTGGTCACAATATGTAAAAAAGAAATCCCCGCTTTCAGAGGTATTTGCTATTGATATTTTAAATATGGAAGCATTAGATGGAGTTCATTTTTTTCAACAAAGTATTGAAGAGATTGATCGGATAGAAGCCATAAATATTCTTAAAGAAAAATTCGGACTTGTAATTTCAGATATTGCCCCAAACTTAACTGGTATAAATGCAATAGATGTTGAAAATATTTACGAGTTAAATTCTTTAACACTTGAAACAGCTAATAAGTATTTAAATAAATCTAATGGTTCATTTATTATGAAGACTTTCCAAAATAATATGTTGAAAAATCTTCGCAAAAAAATGGAATTATCTTTCAAGATAGTTCAAACTTTTAAACCTGCTGCTTCAAAGAAGCAATCAGGAGAAATATATTTGTATGGAGCATATAAGTAATGAATAGTGTTTTAAGAAATCTTGCAGTTTGGTTCATTTTAGGATCTTTATTAATTTATGTTTTTAATAACGTAGAAAATTCTTCTGCAAGAGAGCAAATTAGTTATAGCCAATTTAAAGAAGAAGTTTTATCAGATCGAATAGCTAAAGTTGTCTATAAAGGTGATCAGATGACAATCATTGGAGACCGCTTGGATGGATCTAAATTTGAAACAATACATCCCATATATAAAAAGGATGAAGCTGTAGATAATGCAATACAAGAGAATGGCATAATTGCTGTATATGAAAAAATAGAGCAACCTTCAATTTGGTCCCAGTTACTAGTTGGCGCATTTCCAATAATTTTATTACTTGGTTTATTTTTCTTCTTCATGAGACAGATGCAAGGCGGTATGTCTGGAAAAGGCGGACCAATGTCATTCGGTAAAAGTAAAGCTAAGCTTATGGAAGGAGGAAAAGTTAAAACAACTTTTAAAGATGTTGCTGGTTGTGAAGAAGCCAAGCAAGATGTCCAGGAGCTTGTAGATTTTTTAAGAGATCCCACTAAATTTCAAAAGCTTGGCGGCAAAATTCCAAGAGGAGTTTTAATGGTTGGGCCTCCAGGTACTGGTAAAACCCTTCTTGCCAGAGCTGTAGCAGGTGAAGCTAAAGTTCCCTTTTTTACAATATCTGGCTCAGATTTTGTTGAAATGTTTGTTGGTGTTGGTGCTTCAAGGGTTAGAGATATGTTTGATCAAGCAAAAAGACAATCTCCATGCATTGTCTTTATTGATGAAATTGATGCAGTAGGCAGACACAGAGGTGCTGGTTTAGGCGGCGGACATGATGAAAGAGAACAAACTCTAAACCAATTGCTGGTTGAAATGGATGGTTTTGAGGGTAATGATGGAGTCATTGTTATCGCAGCAACCAATAGACCTGATGTACTAGATCCAGCATTACTCAGACCAGGAAGATTTGACAGACAAGTTGTTGTAGACCTTCCAGATATTAGAGGAAGAGAGGCAATATTAAAGGTACATATGAGAAAAGTGCCTTTAGACTCAGATGTTGATCCTTTGGTTCTAGCAAGGGGTACTCCAGGTTTTTCTGGTGCTGATCTCGCAAATCTAATTAATGAAGCTGCACTTTTTGCTGCAAGATATGGTGACAAAAAAATTGATCAGAATCATTTAGATCTTGCGAAAGATAAAATCATGATGGGAGCTGAGAGAAAATCAATGATTTTAAGCGAAGAACAAAAAAGAATTACAGCCTATCACGAAGCCGGTCATGCAATTGTAGGAAGATTGTGTCCTACCCATGATCCAGTTTACAAAGTCACTATAATACCAAGAGGTAGAGCTCTGGGTGTGACAATGTTCTTGCCTGAAGAAGATACATACATGCAAAGTAAAGAATACTTATTAGCAAGAATAGCAGCTCTATTTGGTGGAAGAATAGCTGAGAGCATAATCAATGGTAATCAAGGAATCACAACAGGCGCTTCAAATGATATCGAGGTGGCTACAAATATTGCTACCAATATGGTCACAAAATGGGGCTTCTCAGAAGCTTTAGGTACCATAAAGTTTGGTGAAGATGAGGGCAGTCCATTTTTAGGAAGAACTGCATCAGCACCTTCACAACATAGAAGTGAAGAAACATCTAAATTAATTGATTCTGAAATAAAATCAATTATTGATTCATGTTACGAAAGAGCAGAAAATTTACTAAAAACAAACCTAGATAAACTAAATGTAATGGCTGATGCGCTTTTAAAATATGAGACTATTGATGAAGCTCAAATAGACGATATTATGGCTGGAGCTGAACCACGAGAGCCAAAAGGTTGGTCGGATGATGAACCAAAATCTAAATCCAGTAAAAAAACATCGATAAAAGGTACAGCTGAAGAGTTATAATCTTTGGTTATGAAATTAAAATTTGGTACTGATGGCATTCGAGGACCTGTAGAAACTCACATTACTCCTGAGGCATGTTTAAAAATTGGACATGCTACTGGTTTAGTAATGAAAGAACAGGGCTGGGATACTGTAATGATTGGTAAGGATACGCGTGTATCTGGATATATGCTTGAATCAGCTCTCCAAGCTGGGTTTATTGCAGCCGGAGTAAATGTAAGTCTTTGCGGTCCACTTCCTACCCCAGGTGTTGCATATTTAACAAAATCATTAAGAAGAAAGTTTGGTGTTGTAATTAGCGCATCTCACAATAATTTTTTGGACAATGGAATTAAAATTTTTAATGCCGATGGCGAGAAACTATCAAAAGACCTAGAAAAGAAGATTGAAAAACTCCTTGAATCTAATTTAAATCCAGTTCAAACAGAAAAACTAGGAAAAGCTAAAAGGTTTGATGAATCAGGTGCAAGATATATTGAATTTTGTAAATCTACTGTGCCTCAAAATATTTCATTTGCATCTCTAAGAATTGTATTAGATTGCGCAAATGGAGCATGTTATAAAGTTAGCCCTGACGTTTTTAGAGAACTTGGAGCAGAGGTAATAACAATTGGAACTAATCCTGATGGATACAATATTAATGCAGAATGTGGTTCGACCCATCCCGAGTTAGTTCAAAAAGAAGTTATAAAACATAGAGCAGATTATGGTATTTCACTTGATGGCGATGGCGACAGAGTAATACTTGTAGATAGAGAAGGAAATATTCTAGATGGAGATGATCTCTTGTATATTTTAGCTTTTGCTAATCCAAATAGAATTGGTCCATGGTCTGGTGTTGTTGGAACTCATATGAGCAATCTAGGTTTTGAAGATGGAATAAAAAAACTTGGTTATAAATTTGTTAGAGCTGATGTTGGGGATAAGTATGTCAGCAATATGCTAACTAAAAATGGATGGCTGCTTGGTGGAGAAACCTCTGGACATATAATTTGTAAAGATCTTGTAAGCACAGGTGATGGAACAATTGCTGCATTAAAAGTTATATCCTCATTGCTTTTATTGGAAAAAGACCCTTCAGAAGTTTTGTCTAATTATACAAAAATGCCTCAAGTAAATAATGCAGTTAAGGTTACCAATAAAGACATAATAAATGATAAAGATTTAGTAAGTCTTATTAAGGAGATTGAATCAGATATCACTGTTGGTAGGGTTTTAGTCAGACCGTCTGGTACAGAAAGCAAGATAAGGATTATGGTAGAAGCTCCTGAAGAAAAAGTAGCAAATAAATTTGTTAAAGATATTTCAGATTTAATCAAAACAAAATCTTAATTGTGATTATTGCTAACTGGAAAGCTAATGGAAATGAGATAATTAACAACAGTTGGTGCAACACTTTTAGTTCCTTGGTTGATAATGAATTCTATAAATTTGTTGGAATAGCTCCATCTAGTTTACATTTTCACCAAATAAAAAATTTTTTTGAACAGACCTCAATTCAGGTAGGTTTCCAAGATATTGATATTGATGGCGGAGCAAGAACTGGTTCAATATCAGCTTCTATGGCATCTAATGATGGATGTGCTTTTTCATTAGCAGGTCATTCAGAGAGAAGGGAAATTTTTAAAGATGATAATGCCCTAATCAAAGAAAAAATAGAAAAAATTCTCGATCATGAAATGACGGCAGTATTTTGTGTTGGAGAAAGTTTTGAAGATTATCAATCTGAAAATACAAAAGATGTTCTTAAATTACAGATTCTTGAATCATTACCAAGCTCATTAAAAACTAATAATTTAATTATTGCTTATGAGCCGGTATGGGCAATTGGTTCGGGGAGAACTCCAAATGCAAAAGAAGTAAATTCAATTCACGAATTTATTAAAGATGTTGTACAATCCGCAACAGCAAACAATATTGAACCAAAAGTTCTATATGGCGGAAGTGTTAATCAAGCCAATGCAAGCGATTTTTTTAATGAAAAATTTGTTGATGGAGCTTTGATTGGTGGAGCATCATTAGATGCAAATGTTTTTGCAGATATTTTAGATATTTATAGAAGGCTTAAAGAAAAATGATAGTTTTAATAAAAATAACATGTATTGTTTTGGCGATAGCAATTATTGCTTTAGTTTTACTTCAACAGGGAAAAGGTTCAGATTTAGGCTCTGCATTTGGTGGCGGGTCATCCAATTCAATGTTTGGTGCTTTAGGACCATCAGATTTCCTAGGTAAATTAACTTATACCTTAGTTGCAATATGGTTGGTACTAACCTTGGCTCTTGCTTATTTTTATAAAACTCAAAATTCAAAAGAGATATTTGAAGAGAGCCTTATAGAAGAAGTATTAGAAGATATGCCTGCAGATGAGGTGCCAGTAGAATAATTTTCATATCTGGTGCCGAAAGCGGGACTTGAACCCGCACGAGCTTTCGCTCACTAGCCCCTCAAGCTAGCGTGTCTACCAATTCCACCACTTCGGCATCATAAAGTTTGTGGATTATAACAAGATATTATTCCAAATATAGGAATATATACTTGACCAAATGTACTAAACTTCATTACACTTCACACTCGCTGCGTTGCGGGGTGGAGCAGTCTGGTAGCTCGTCGGGCTCATAACCCGAAGGTCGTTGGTTCAAATCCAGCCCCCGCTACCACAGTAAAGGCCTACTCTTAGGATTTTTATAGATTCCGATGCTGGTGCAAATATAGATGATTGTGAGAGGGTCTCAAAAGATCTTAATTATGAAATAGATCTTGATTCTTCTTTTGGGGATGATTACATTCTTGAAGTATCTACACCTGGTATCAGTAGGCGGTTTTTTAAACAAGACCAGTTACTTGATTATATTGGTGAAGAATTAAAGATTAAATTAAGAGAGCCCTTAGAGGGAAAAAAGAATATAGAAGGTACGCTCGTAGATTGTAATAAAGAATTTTTTCTTATAGAGTCTTTAGACCTTGAATATAAATTAAATTTTGATGATATGGATTTATGTAGACTTGAACCAAATTTTGAAAAGTTAATGAAGGAAGATAATTATGCAAAGTAACGAAATTTTAGCTGTTGTTGATTCGGTATCTGCTGAAAAGGGTCTTGAGAAAGACATTATTTTTAAAGCTATTGAAACTGCAATAGCATCTGCATCACAAAGGCATTTTCATGAGGATGCAGATTTATTTGTAAAAATTGATAGAGATACAGGTGAATATACAACTCACAGAAATTGGATAGTTTTTGATGAGAATGATGAAGAGTTTCATATTGAGACCCATGTCACTGTTGAGGAATCAGGTCTTCAGTTAGCAGACATTTTTACAAAACAGCAAGAAAATATTTCATTTGGAAGAATCGAAACTCAAGCTGCAAGACAGGTGATGCTTCAAAAAGTTAGAGAAGCTGAAAGAGAAAAAGTTGTATCTAAATTTAAAAGCCAAAATAATCAACTTGTTAATGGAACAGTAAAAAGAGTAACTCGAGACAATATCATTGTAGACATTTCTTATGATGCAGAAGCTATTTTACCAAGAGATAAATTAATGCCAGGAGAAATATACAAAATTAATGACAGGATAAGAGCTATTCTTCAAATTCAAGAAGTTGAAGGAAGAGGTCCGCAGTTAATGTTAAACAGATCTTGTCCTGAGATGGTTACAGAATTATTTAGTATAGAAGTCCCAGAAATCAATGAAGACATTATTGAGATTAGAGGTGTTGCTAGAGATGCTGGATCAAGATCAAAGATTGCTGTTAAAACAAATGATGGAAGAATTGATCCAGTTGGTGCATGTGTTGGCATGAGAGGCTCAAGAGTCCAAGCTGTTTCATCAGAATTAGGAAATGAAAGAATAGATATTATTATCTATGATGATAATCCAGCTCAGTTAGTTATAAATGCTCTAGTGCCCGCAAAGGTAGAATCAATTGTAATGGATGAAGATTCTAGAACAATGGATATTGCTGTAAATCAAGAGAATCTTGCATTGGCTATAGGATCAAGAGGTCAAAATATAAGACTTGCCTCAAAATTAGTTGGATGGGATTTAAATATTATTAGCAGCGAAGAGGCTGAAGCAAAAATTAAAGTTGATGAAACAGAGTTCTTAGCTAGCTTAATTTCAAGTATTGAAGTTTCAGAAGAAATAGCTGAGAAAATAGTTGCAAGTGGTTTGGGTACTTTTGACGACATTGCTTATGCTGATGAAAGTATTTTTAAATCTTTTGTTGATAGTGATGATGAGATAGCCAGAATTAAAGGCGCAGCTGAAGATGCTGCCTTATTAGAAGCAATGGGAGCTATCACAGAAGAGGAAGATAATGTTGAGTCTTTTTCAGATTTAAATTTAAATGAAGAAGATATTCAAAAATTATCAAATAAAGGCATCAAAAATAAAGATGATCTAGCAGAGTTGGCGGTTGATGAGCTTCAAGAGATTATTGAAATTTCATCCGATGATGCATCAAAAATGATTATGAAAGCAAGAGAAGATTGGTTTAATTAAGGAAGGTTATTTTGGCTTTAACTGTTAAGGATTTTGCAAAAACTTTAAAGATATCAGATTCTGCGTTGCTTGAGCGTATGCAAAATGCTGGCTTAAGCCACTCTAAGAATACAGATGAGGTTACTGCTGCAGATAAACAAGCTCTTCTTAAATCATTAAAAAGTGCAAAGGCACCTTCTAAGTCTATAACCTCAGGCTCAGGTGTAACAGTTACTTCAAAAGGTAAGACAACCAAAGAAACCGAAGCTGTAAAAAGTTATTCAGATAATATAGAGGCCAAGCGGGCGGCAGCTTCAGAGCAATTAAAAGAGCAGCAAAAAAAGAGAGAGGAAAGTTTAAAAGAGGCCGCAAGACTAAAACAAGAAGAGACTAAAAAGAAAGAAAAGTTTAGAAAAGTTGATGAAGAAAAGCCTGCTATCAAAGTAAACGTTCAGGATCAATTATCAAGTGCCGTAAATGCTTATAAAAGGAAAGAAGCTGCATTTTCTCAAGAATCAGAGCATCAATTTGAAGCGCCAACAGAATTTATTCAGAAAGACATAGAGGTTCCTTCATCAATTCAAGTTGGTGAATTGGCAAAATTAATGGCTGTAAAGGGCAATGTGGTTGTTAAAAATTTAATGGGTCTTGGAGTTGTTGCAACAATAAATGACATTATTGATCAAGAAACTGCTATCTTGGTTGTTGAGGAAATTGGCCATAACGGTGTTGCATTAAAAGAAGAAAATTTTGAAGAAGATTTGGCTAACTTAATTAGCTATTCTGATGAGAAAAAACCAAGATCTCCAGTCATAACTGTTATGGGTCATGTTGATCACGGTAAAACTACTTTATTGGATTTTATTAGAAAAACAAAAGTCGTAGATGGTGAGGCTGGAGGAATCACTCAACATATTGGTGCCTATGAAGTTGAAACTTCAAAAGGCAAAATTACTTTTATTGATACTCCTGGTCATGCTGCATTTTCATCAATGAGAGCGAGAGGGGCTAATACTACAGATATTGTTATATTAGTTGTTGCGGCAAATGATGGAATAAAGCCGCAAACAGAAGAGGCAATTAATCATGCTAAAGCTGCAGGTGTTTCAATAGTTGTTGCTATTAATAAAATAGATCTTGATGGTGCAGATATTGATAAAGTTAAAGGCGATTTGGCTGCAAAAGATTTAACTCCAGATGATTGGGGAGGCACAACTCAAATGGTTCCAGTTTCAGCATTAAAAGGAACTGGTGTTGATAAGTTATTAGAAAGTGTATCTCTTGAAGCAGAACTTCTTGAATTAAAAGCGCATCACAAAGGACCTGCTCAAGGCGTAGTAATAGAATCTGAGCTAGATAAGTTTAGAGGCTCTGTTGCAACATTCTTGGTACAAAATGGCACCTTAAAAGTTGGCGATTTAGTTGCTTCAGGAAATTCAATTGGAAAAATTAAAAGTATAGTTAACAGTGATGGCTCTAGAATTAAAAATGCAGGCCCATCTTCTGCAGTTGAAGTTTTGGGTTTAAACAATGTACCTAATGCTGGCGATCCTTTCCAGGTAGTGGAAAGTGAAAAGCAGGCAAGAGAAATAGCTGAATACAGAATCAATAAAGAAAAAGAAAGAAAATTACTAAAACAAAAAGATGATAGTGCTGGAGATTTATTTGAATCTCTTGGTCAAGAATCCAAGAAAGTCCTTAACATAATCATAAAAACTGATGTTGGTGGAACTTGTGAAGCAATAAGCGCAGCGTTAAATGATCTTAGCAATGACTTGGCAAAAGTAAAAATAGTTTCAAGTGGTGTTGGTGGGATTTCTGAATCAGATGCTAATCTAGCGCTTGCTACTGAAGCTATTATTCTTGGATTCAATGTAAGATCAGACAACTCAGCAAAAAAAATAATCGAAGATGAATCAATACCCTTAAGTTACCATAGTATTATTTATGAGCTATTAGATGATGTTAAAGCTCGTATGAGTGGTCTTCTAGATCCAATTATCAAAGAAGAAATTGTTGGTACAGCAGAAGTTCTTGAGGTATTTAACTCTCCTAAATTTGGTCAAATCGCTGGCTGTATTGTTATTGAAGGTAATGTCTATAGGAACAAACCAGTTAGGGTTCTGAGAGATGAAATTGTTATCTTTGAAGGAGAGCTTGATTCACTTAGAAGATTCAAAGAAGATGTAAATGAAGTTAAGAATGGTACCGAATGTGGTATGGGCATAAAAAATTATAAAGATATCAAGCCTGGAGATAAGATAGAGGTTTATGATAGAAAAGAAGAAGCTCAATCAATGTAGTATTAAATTTGCTTAATGTCATCTTTAAGATCAGAAAAAATCGCAGACGAACTAAGAAAAGAAATTTCTTTAATTATTAACAAAGAAACAAAAGATCCAAGACTTCAAAAAATTAATATAACTGCTGTAAAAGTATCAGATGATATTGGAGTTGCTAATGTTTTTTATACGGTTATTGGTGAGTCAATAAACATAGTAGAAAGCGAAATAAATCCAAAAATTTTAAAAAAGTTTGCAGGCATGGTTAGATCTAAATTATCTAAGACTATGAATCTCAGAAGAGTACCTATAATTAATTTTAGATTTGATGAAAGCATCGAGTATTCAGAAAATATAGAAAAGTTATTAAAAGAATTGAGATAATGGATGGCTTTCTTTTATTAAATAAAGAAAAAGGAATCACATCCAATCAGCTTGTTCAAACTGTAAAAAAATCACTATCTATTAAAAAAGTTGGTCATTTAGGAACTTTAGATCCAATGGCAACTGGCCTTATGGTTTTAGCTACCAATAGAGCAACTAAATTTTCAAATTTTTTTTTAGAATCAGATAAGGCCTATAAAGCAACAATTAAACTTGGATCAAAAACAGATACAGATGATGCAATGGGAAATGTAATAAAAACCTATGACAAGCCATTACCTGATTCTGAAAAAGTTGTTAAGGTTATTAATTCTTTAATTGGACAATCCCAACAGATTCCACCTTTCTTTTCAGCGCTCAAGCATAAAGGCAAGCCATTATACAAGTATGCTAGAGATGGAGAATTTATCTTAAAGCCTGCTAGAGAGATTAATATTTACAGCATAAACAATATTAAAATGCGCTCCGATGAGTGTTCATTTTATATACATTGCTCAAAAGGTACATATATTAGATCTATAGCTAGAGATATAGGAGAAGAGCTTGGTTGTGGAGCTCATTTAAAAAAACTTGAGAGAGTTTCACAAGGGAGATTTGACATCAAACAGTCTCATCTCGTTGAAAATATAAATTTTAATAATTTAATTTCAATTGAAGAAGCCTTCACGGACCTTTCCGAGATAAAACTAGAACAAAATCAGTCAAAGGTTTTTCTTAATGGTGGTAAGTTAAGTAATTTTAAATTACAGGAAAACAACTATAGAATTTACGACGATTTATCAAATTTCTTAGGACTTGGTTTTATTGTTAATGAAACTCTATCCTTAAAACGACTTGTTTAATCATTGGATAAGTTATAATATTCGCACGCTTACTTTAGTTGTACGAGGTTAGCATTTATTAATATATGTACATCAAGGAATATAAATATGGCACTTTTAGCTAAAGAAAAACAAGAAATTGTTGGAAAATTTCAAAGAACTGACAATGATACAGGATCTCCAGAAGTTCAAATTGCATTGTTAACAGAAAATATCAATAAACTTCAGAGTCATTTTAAGGCTCATAAAAAAGATCATCATTCAAGAACTGGACTAATAAGAATGGTGAATCTTAGAAGAAAGCTTCTTGCTTATTTAAAAAGAAAAAACCCAGATAGTTATGCAGAGGTTGTAAAGCAGTTAAAGCTTAGAGGCTAGGTACAAATAAAAAAAGGAAAATCGTGGAAAATAATAAATTAGAATCTACATCGGTAGAGTTTCAGTATGGTAATAAGTTAGTAAAATTAGAAACAAACAAAATAGCAAGACAAGCAACAGCAGCTGTCCTTGTAACAATAGATGATT
>RGHK01000121.1 GCA_010024215.1 Pseudomonadota bacterium
TCTCTTGCTGACGGTCTCTAGATCAGACATTATTAATTCAAGGTTGATTATTTCTGCATCTCTTACAGGATCAATTGATCCATCAACATGGGTAATGTTTTCATCTTCAAAGCACCGTACGACATGAGCCAGGGCATTCATTTCTCTAATGTTAGATAGGAATGCATTACCAAGACCCTCTCCTTGTGAGGCACCTTTAACAAGACCAGCAATATCAACAAGGTCTAAACTTGCTGGAATTATCTTTTTTGAATTTACGATATCATTGAGTTGCTTCAATCTATTGTCTGGAAGAGGGACCTTTCCAACATTTGGTTCAATAGTACAAAAAGGAAAATTTTCAGCAGGTATTGAAGATTTAGTTAAAGCGTTAAAAAGTGTTGATTTACCTACATTTGGAAGCCCAACAATACCACATTTAAACCCCATATTATTTCGTGTGTAACTGTTTTTGTAATTTAGGAAACTCTTGAGCGCACAATGTACTAAAGTTCATGCTAAATAAGTCATAAGCTTCATCAATATACTTTCTATCAGTTGGATGAAATTTGTTTAAAACCCAATTAGAGACTAAATCTTTATTACCTGGGTGACCAATGCCAATTCTTATTCTCAAGTAATCATTTGTACCAGTTTTTTCAAATATATCTTTAAGCCCATTGTGACCTCCATGACCGCCACCTTCTTTTAATCGAACCTCCCCAGGATTTAAATCTAAATCGTCATGAAAAATAATAATTTTATTATTGGAAAGATTGATATTTTTTAATAGTTTAGAGACAGTGCGACCACTATTATTTACATAATTGTCAGGAATAACCCAAAGAATTTCTTCTGCATGTGAGTGAGTGATATCTGCTTCAATACTACTTTTTGCAACAAAGTCAGAGCAATGAGACTCACTAAGTTTTAATAACCATTCTTTGCCAATATTATGCCTAGTACCGTTATATTTTGTTCCAGGATTTCCTAGACCAACTAAGCAAAGCTTAAGCACTATTTTTAGCTCTCTTCAGATCCTTCTGCAGAGTCTTCAGAAGATGATTCTTCACCGCCTTCTTCAGCAGCACTTTCTTCAGCAGTGCCTTCTTCAGTTGCACCTTCTTCATCTTCTTCAATAACTGGTTCTTCTTCAACAGCTTTAGGAGCATTGACAGATACAACCATTTGATCGGTTTCTTCTGTAAGCCCAGGAATCTCAGATCCTTCAGGTAAAGCAATTTCGGTAAGTCTTATTGAAGCACCTAATTCGAGTTCCGAAACATCTACATCTATTGATTCAGGTATATTTCCAGCTAAACACATAATCTCAACTTCTCTGATAGCCTTTGTTAATAAGCCACCATCATTTTTAACCCCAACACATTCTTCTTCATTGACAAAGTTCATAGGAATAACAACTTTTAGTTTAGTTTTTCTAGATACTCTTTGAAAATCAGCATGAAGGAATTTACCTTTAGCAGGATCTCTTTGTAATTCTTTTAGAACAACCTTTTCTTCAAGATCACCATTTTTAATTAGAAGAACTTGAGTATAAAAAAGTTCATTTTGCGCTGCTTTTGTAAGCTCATTTAAATGCAATTTAATATTTAATGAATCTTTTTCATCGCCATAGACTATTGCAGGAACCATTCCATCAATTTTTCTGATAACTCTGGCTTTATTTGAACCAGTTCTTTCTCTTGATTCAGCGTTTAAAACTATTTGCTCACTCATAATATCCTCTTATATAAACATCTCACTAAGAGATTCTTCATTACTCAATCTTTTGATACATTCTGCAATTGTTGCACCTAAAGAAATGACGCGTATTTTACTGCATTTTTCACCTTCATGTGACAAAGGAATTGAATTTGTTACTACTAGTTCATCAATTTCAGAATTATTTATTCTTTCAATAGCAGGTCCAGACAATACAGGATGAGTAATATATGCCTGCACTCCAGCCGCACCATGATCTTTTAATGCTTTTGCAGCATTACACAAAGTTCCTGCAGTATCTATGATATCGTCAGGAACTATACATACCTTACCCTCAATATCACCGATGATATTCATAACTTCAGATTGATTTGCAGCAGCCCTTCTTTTATCAATAATAGCTAAATCAGCATCATTTAACTGTTTTGCTAATGCTCTAGATCTAACAACCCCACCTACATCTGGTGATACGACTACTATATTATTATCAGGATTGCTTTTTTGGATGTCATCTACCATTAATTTTGTTGCATAAACATTATCAGCAGGCATGTCAAAAAAACCTTGTATTGTTTCAGAATGCAAGTCTACGGTTAAAACCCTATCAATCCCAACAGAGTAAAACATATCTGCTACTACTTTAGCGCTTATGGGGACTCTTGCTGATCTTACTCTTCTGTCTTGTCTCGCATATCCATAATAAGGGACTATCGCAGTTATTCTTGCAGCTGATGATCTTTTTAATGCATCAGCTAAAAGCATTAATTCCATTAAATTTTTATTTGAAGGAGCACATGTTGATTGCAGGATGAAGGTATCATGACCTCTAACATTATTTTCAATCTGGACTTTTATTTCCCCGTCAGAAAAATACCCAACATCAGCTTTAGACACCTTTATACCCAATAATTTTGCAACTTCATTTGCTAAATCTGGATTGGCTGTTCCGGTAAATAAGTCAAGAACTTGTTTACTCATTATATTTCCTCATTAATGGCTGGGGTGGTAGGATTCGAACCTACGCATGACGGGATCAAAACCCGTTGCCTTACCGCTTGGCTACACCCCAATGTCACACAAACTCCCTTAAAGGCGAATATTGTAAAGGTTTAGCTAAAAAGAATCTCCAATTAGATGGAATTATTTTTAATATTTTTTCTTTTTCTTGTGCATTATTATATTTAATAAACATGGCTGAGCCACTACCTGAAAGACAAATTTCATAATCTTTATTAATTTTGTTATAAAAATCTTCAATTTCTTTATTA
>RGHK01000122.1 GCA_010024215.1 Pseudomonadota bacterium
AAAACCCATCGTTGCTAATTATAGAGATAATAAAGTTTTTACTGCTGGTCCACCATCAGGAGGTGGCATAACACTTTTAACAGCTTTGAATATTCTAAGTAATTTTGATTTATCAAAATATCAGAGTAATTCTGTTATAACTTATCACTTAATATCCGAAGCCTTGAGGAGGGGCCATAATAATAGATCATCAGAAGTAGGCGATCCTAATTTTTACAAAGTGCCGGTAGACGATTTATTATCAAACAAAAGAACAAAAGAGCTTTCAAAAACTATTAGGCTTAACAAAGCTTCCAAGGCATCTGTTGTTAAACCAATCTATATACAAAATGAAAGCAGGGACACGACACATTATTCAATAATTGATTCTGATGGTAATGCAGTTTCTAATACTTATACTTTAGGAGCATCTTTTGGTTCTGGTGTAACCATTCCAGGAACAGGCATTTTAATGAACAATCAAATGAATAATCTAATGTTTAGATCTGGTGATGTTTCTAAAGAGGGCAGGAGAGTAAGTATTGGCAACAGATTTAAACCTGGCAAAAGACCAATGAGTACTATGGCACCAGTAATGGTCTTTAATTCAAACAATGATTTAACACTTATAACCGGTTCACCTGGTGGTTCATATATTCCAGCAGCTATATTGCGCGTCTTAACAGGAGTTATTGATTTTAATCTACCAATTGGTGAAGCAACTATGTTACCTAGAGTGCATAAAGATTGGCCTTATGCTGGTATTGACTATGAAAAAACTCTTAGCTCTGACATTGTTAATAGTCTTGATTATATTGGCCATAAAACTTCATCTAATAAAACTATGGGTAGCACTCAAAGCATCCATATTATAGATGGTATTAGATATGGATACTCAGATTTAAGAAGACCAAACGCCGCAGTTTCAATTCAAAAAAATTAATTAACTCTATAATTTAATGGAGGCATCCTGTCTCCAAGCAATGCTTTATATTGAAAATCTTCACCAACCCTTTCTTGAAGCTCTTTTTTAGCATCATTAATTAGATAAGGATTATTAAATATTTCTATTGCAGTGGCAGAAATAGTTTTCGCAGCAAGCTCAGTTCCTTTTAAGCCAATAGATGTACCTCCAGCAACTACCCAACTAACATCGCCAACATCTGTAGATCCATAGCTATGTGAAATTTTATAATCATTGATAAATTCTTGTGATCCAATTTCAAGAGATGGTTTTACAAGTGTTTTATATATTTTTGAGGCGTATTCATTTTCTGCTTTGGAGTATTTAATACCACCAAACTTTAATAAATTTTTATGCATAATTTTCTGAATAACTTCGTTTGGAAGCAGTGAATAGTTTCCATGCATAACTTCATATGTCATCTTGGTATCAGTTCCAATAGCAGCACCTTCAGCAGTTTTTATAACTCTACTAAACAACTCTTCTACCATATGCATCTTAGGGTGTCTGACATAGTAGTAAACTTCAGCTAAATCAGGAACAACATTTGGAGCCAAGCCTCCTTTAGTTATTACATAATGAATTCTTGACTCTTGTGGGATATGTTCTCGAAGAAGATTAACCATCATATTCATTGATTCAACACCATCTAATGCAGATCTACCTTGTTCTGGTGCCCCAGCAGCATGTGATGAAATACCCTTAAAGGTAAACCTAGCTGACTTATTAGAATTTGATGATCTTGAATTCGCTGAATTGGTATCATCTGGATGCCAATGCAAAACAACATCTACATCATCAAATAAACCTTCTCTAACCATATATACTTTGCCTGAACCACCTTCTTCTGCTGGAGTTCCATAAAACCTTACAGTTCCTGCAACATTATTATTTTCAAGCCATTCTTTAATAGTCACTGCAGCCCATGCAGAAGCAGCGCCAAACAAATGATGACCGCATGCATGCCCAGCCCCAGTTTCATTGTTTACTTCTTCTTTAAATGGTGAATTTGATTGTGCTAACCCAGGGAGGGCATCAAATTCTCCTAAAATACCTATTATTGGACCACCTGAGCCATATTCAGCAATAAATGCTGTAGGTATATTTGCAACATTTTTAGTTATCTTAAAACCTTCTTTTTCTAACTCACTTGCTAGTAGTGCAGAGCTTTTTGTTTCCTGATAGCCCATTTCTGCAAATTCCCATATATCAAGAGCAACTTTAGAAAAACGTTCTTTGTTTTTATCAATACTCCTTTCTAAGAATTCTGCATTTATATTTAAGTTAGCAAAACTTAAAACTAATAATAAAAAAATTTGCTTTTTATACATTATCTCCCCCTATGTATATATAAGACTATATCATTCTTCCGATATTGGATTTAGAGGCATAGCTGCTGTATTAAAACCAGCATCAACATAAGTTATTTCTCCAGTTACTCCGCTTGCATAATCAGAGCACAAAAATGCAGCAACATTTCCAACTTCCTCAATAGTTACGGTTCTACCCAAAGGAGCACGTGAAGAATGTTGTGAAAGCATTTTTCTAAAATTTTTAACACCAGAGGCAGCAAGTGTTTTTATTGGTCCAGCTGATATTGCATTTACTCTGACATTATCAGAGCCCATAGAAGCTGCAAGAAATCTAGTATTTGCCTCAAGACTTGCTTTAGCTAGACCCATAACATTGTAATTGGGTATTGTTTGCAAGGCACCTAAATATGTAAGAGTAAGAAGTGCAGAACCATCATTTAACATAGGCTTAGAAGCTTTTGCAAGAGCAGTAAAGCTATATGAACTAATATCATGGGCAATTTGGAAACCCTCTCTCGTTGTAACATCTACAAAATTGCCTTCAAGCTGATCAGATGGCGCGAACCCAATGGAATGAACAAAACCATCAAAGTTGTCCCATTTTTTTGAAAGCTCATTAAATGAATTTTCTATCGAATCATCACTTGCTACATCACATTCAATAAGAATATCAGAGCCATATTCCTCTGCTAGTGGTTTGAGGTTCTTTAGAA
>RGHK01000123.1 GCA_010024215.1 Pseudomonadota bacterium
GGGACACCCGCTGATCTGACTGTTTGAAAAAGATTAATTAGCATCTATTTATTTGCAGCTTCTCTTCTAGACATGAATGCAAGACGCTCAAGCAGTTGAACATCTTGTTCATTTTTAAGTAAGGCGCCATAAAGGGGCGGTATAGCTTTTGATGAATCTGCATTTTTTAATATTTCATCAGGCATATCATCAGACAACAAAAGTTTTAACCAATCAATTAATTCAGAAGTAGATGGTTTTTTCTTTAATCCTGGAATTTTTCTTAAATCAAAAAATATTTCTAAAGCTTCGTTTACAAGTTTCTTTTTAATTTTAGGATAATGAACTGAAACAATTTTATTCATTGTTTCTCTATCAGGAAATTGTATGTAATGAAAAAAACATCTTCTTAAAAAAGCATCTGGTAACTCTTTTTCATTATTAGAAGTCATTACTATAAGAGGCCTGTGTTTGGCTTTAATGGTTTCTCCTGTTTCATAACAGAAAAATTCCATTCTATCTATTTCTTGAAGTAAGTCATTCGGGAACTCAATGTCTGCTTTATCTATTTCATCAATTAATAAAACAACTTGCTTGTCAGATGTAAAAGCTTCCCATAGCTTTCCTTTTTTTATGTAATTGCTTATATCCTTTACCCTTTCATCACCAAGTTGAGAGTCTCTTAATCGAGTAACGGCATCATATTCATACAATCCTTGTGAAGCCTTTGTGGTTGATTTTATATGCCACTCAATAAGTTCCATATTCAAAGCTTTTGCGACTTCAACAGCCAGCAAAGTCTTGCCTGTACCAGGTTCACCTTTTATTAATAACGGTCTTTCAAGCGCCATTGAGGCATTAACAGCCATACTTAAATCTTCAGTAGCAATATAATTCTTAGTTCCTTTGAATTGCATAATGTTTCCTTTTAATTAGATAATTTTATCTTCAGACTTTAGTATTCTAGTTAGTTGACGACTTGAAGCAACTAAATTTTCATTTAAATCCCAAATATTACAATCTTGTTCAAAATATCCTTTATTAATATCTGCAGCCTTAAAATCAGCAAATAGAATTTCTGTGGTTGGTAATTGTCTTATATGAGTAGTCAAACTATAAGTTGGTATCCAACCCAAAGGTCCATACTTGTTTGAAACAACAGGCGGTGCTACATCGACATAAAATGACAAAACAAATTGATCTGGTATACCTCCATTCATCTGCATGTATGAAGAACATCTAGCTTCAGCCTCAGCTTCATTGATATCCCTATCCCACCAAGCATGATCAGGATGAACTGTGAAACCTAATTGATGAATAAATGAAGGAGTATTGTCATAATTCAAGCTTTTATATTTATCTCTTGAAACATCTTTAAAAATATCCGGAAGTCTGGTCTCGAGACCATCGTAGCCTTTCATATGATCAAAATCTGAACATATAGCATTAAATACAGTACATATTTTATCATCTTGAATTAGCCTAACTAAACCTGATGAGCTTCCTCTGGATATCTTAAATACCTCAACTTCAAGAATAAAATCTTTTGCCTCAATTCTATCAAGATATTGTATTGATGAGCTTATTGCTGATGAGTGAGGCACTGAGGACACTAAAGCTTTATGCATTAGAGCATTTAAATATCCACCATGCGGAGTCTTGCCAACAAAATATCTATCATCAGGATTTACTCTGAAAGTGTTGCTAGAAGTAGATTCTAGCAATAATGCATTTTGAAATTGATCAAATTGATTCATGATTTATCAATTTTAGTTCATAATTCCTTTTTATAGAAATTATCACAATCATATGAATAATTTATTTGATATAGCCTGTAACTTTTCTAGTGAGCGTTTTGATAAAGATTTGGATCAAGTTATTCAAAGAGCTAAAAATAATAATGTAAATAAATTTTTAGTTGTTTCTGCCTCATTAAATGACATTGAAAAAATTAATGGAATATATGAAGACAATAAAGATTCATGTTTTTTTACCATTGGCGTTCATCCTCACAATGCAAAGGAATTTACCTCATCTTCATCTGTAAAAATGAAAAGCCTCATAGATAAATACAAACCTAATAGCGTTGGTGAGACTGGTTTAGATTATTATTATTCTCAGGATAGTGTTGATGAGCAAAAAGCATCTTTTGTTCATCATATCAATGTAGCTAATGATTTAGATAAGCCGTTGATTGTTCATACCCGTGATGCAAGAAAAGATACCATTAGTGTACCTAAAATTCCTCCAACACCATGTACAGCAAATACATCTAAACTATCATCTATCTGGAGTTTTCCGCGTATAAAGTCTACAGCTAAATAACATAAAACTCCTCCGCCCAAACCTAAAATCAAAGCTCCAGGAACTCCAATATAACCAGAAGCAGGTGTCACTGTTGCTAATCCGGCTACCATTCCAGTTACTATACCAACTAAGGATGGTTTGCCAAACCTTTTCCATTCAATAAACATCCAAACCAAAGATGCAGTGGCTGCTGAAATATGTGTCACTAACATTGCCATTCCTGCTCCTGCATTTGCCCCTAAGGCTGATCCAGCATTAAAGCCAAACCAGCCGATCCATAACATTGATGCTCCTATCATGGTTAAAATAGGACTATGTGGTGGTGTCAAAGATTTTGGAAAGCCTCTTCTTTTACCTAATGTTAATGCTGTAACTAAAGCACCAGTTCCTGCGGTAGCATGAACTACAATGCCTCCTGCAAAATCCATAGTTCCCCATGAGGATAATATTCCACCTCCCCATACCCAATGTGTTACAGGAACATAAACTATAAGAACCCATAAAAATAAAAAAATAAGCATTGCTGAAAATTTAATTCTTTCTACGAACGCACCTATCATTAAAGCAGGGGTAATAATTGCAAAGGTCATTTGAAAGGTGGCAAATAAGCTTTCTGGGATGCTGCCAGATGCTGTTTCCAACTCAATTGAATTC
>RGHK01000124.1 GCA_010024215.1 Pseudomonadota bacterium
ATTAGAAGAGAAGAATTTTCTGCATCAAAAGGTTCTGGAGCCAACCTTAACAATATGAAAATTAGAGTAAGTAAGCAACAAGGCTTATCAGGCTCAATGATTGCATTTAAGAAAACAAATAAAGAACCAAAAGAATACACTTATGATTTTGATAAAACATATAAAGAGATAGCTAATCAAGATTTATCTATTAGATCATCTGGTTCTCTAAGCCTTGATCTCGCATACGTAGCAACTGGTCGTCTTGATGGTATGTGGGCAAATGGTTATGAGTTATGGGATGTTGCTGCTGGATTGTTAATTGCTCAAGAATCTGGAGCGCTCATAAGTAATTTTAATGGTGATCCTAAATATCAAGATGGCGATCACTTCATATGCTCTTCGCCGAAAGTTTATAAATCTATATTAAAATCTGTAAAGCCTTATTTTAATTCTTAAGGCAATTCATCAAACTCAGCGCCCTCAGGATCAGGCACTGCTAAATCTTCTTGAATAAGTGTTAATGACATTAGCATGTTAGCCACCACATAGATTGATGAATAAGTACCAACAAGGACTCCCAAGATTAAAGCTAAACTAAACCCTTTGATCATTTCTCCACCAAAAATAAATAACGCAAAAAGCACTAATAAGGTTGTTAAAGATGTGACAATAGTTCTTCCCAAAGTTTGATTTAAAGATAGGTCTATCATTTCTCTTGGTTCTAATTCTCTTTGAATTCTAAAATTCTCTCTAATTCTGTCAGAAACTACAATTGTGTCATTAAGAGAGTATCCTATTACAGCCAATAGTGCTGCTAGAACAGTTAAATCAAAGTCCCATGCAAAGATAGAAAATAAACCTAAAATAATTACAACATCATGGCCTAGAGCTGTTACAGCTCCTAATGCAAACTTATATTGAAATCTAAAAGCTACGTATATAAGTATCATAAAAAGAGCAACCAACATACCTAAGCCACCCTGATCTCTTAACTCTGATCCAATTTGAGGGCCAACAAATTCTACTCTTTTAAGCTCACCCTGAAGACCATTTTCATTAAGCAAACTATAAACAGCCTCTCCAACAGAACTGTTTCCATTCTGATCAGCTACTTTAATTAAAACATCAAGGTTGGTTCCAAAGTTAACAACTTGGGAGTCCTCATATCCATTAGCATTTAAAGTATTTCTAATTAATTCGAGTTCTACCGGTTTTTCATAAGTAACCTCTACTAATGTCCCACCACTGAAATCTAAACCTAAACTAAGACCTCTAAAACTCAAAGACAATACAGAAACTGTAAATAAAATAATTGAAGCTATGCCAGCAATCTTTCTATATTTCATAAATTGGAATCTAATATTCATTATATTTTTAATTCCTTAATGTTTTTGTTTCCATAAACCAGGTTTACCATAGCTCTGGTGCACATAATCGCAGTAAACATTGAAGTTACAATTCCTATTGAAAGAGTAATTGCAAATCCCTTAACAGGACCTGTCCCGATAATATATAAAATTAAAGCTGCAATAAGCGTTGTAACATTAGCATCAAAAATTGTTATAAATGCTCTAGAAAATCCATCTCTTATGGCTGTCTGAGGATCTTTTTCTTTAAGTTCCTCTCGTATTCTTGCAAATATCAATACGTTTGCATCAACCGCCATACCAACTGTCAAAACAATACCTGCAATACCTGGCAAGGTCAGAGTCGCTCCTAAAAGAGACATAATTCCTGTAATTAAAACTAAATTGATTAAAAGTGAAATATTTGCGGCTATTCCAAATACCCTGTAGTAAAAAGTCATAAAAATTATAACCAAAGCCAAGCCCATCATTATTGATCTCATGCCAAGTTCAATATTTTCTTTTCCAAGACTTGGACCTACTGTTCTTTCTTCTACAAACTTCATTGGAGCAGCTAAAGCACCTGCCCTTAAAAGCAAAGCAAGCTCACTTGCTTCTTGTGGACTTCCAACGCCAGTTATTCTAAAGCTGGTTCCAAGAACAGCTTGAATGGTTGCAAGAGAAATAATATTTTTCTCAATGTATGTAGATTGTTCAATAATGCTGTTACCAAACTCGTCCTCTACTAGTTCAGATTTGCTTTTTTGCTCTACAAATAAAACTGCAAGTTTTCTTCCAATATTTCCACTGGTTGCCTTTTGCATAGCTCTGCCGCCTTGCATGTCGAGGGTAATATTGACTTGGGCAAAACCACTTTCATCAAAGCCTGTACTTGCATTAGTTACTCTATCACCTGATACCACAACAGCTTTTTCTAAAGTTGCTGTCATGAATTCATTCTCTTTAAAGGTGAATTCCTCTTTTCTTAAGGGTGAAGTTCTTGAGTTTGCTTCTAACCTAAATTCTAAATTAGCTGTTTTACCTATTATTTTTTTTGCAGCAGTGGGATCTTGTACCCCTGGAAGCTGAACCACAATTCTATTCGAACCTTGTCTTTGAACAATAGGCTCAGACACTCCCAATTCATTAACTCTATTTCTTAAAGTAATTAAATTTTGACCAACTGCGTAATCTCTAATTTCTCTTAAAGCAATATCAGAGTACTCAAGAAGCAATGTATTTGATGCAGGTCTTTCAGTAATAACATATTGCAAACCACTGATACCAGGGCTGTCCAATCTATACTTTGCTAGAGCCTTGTTATAACTTTCTTTATCCTTGAATGTAAATTGTAGTTTGAGATCCTCTATAGAGGAGCTATCAAATTGAATTCTATCCTCTTTAAAAGTTTTTCTATAGGTATCTAGCAAAAGTTCTAATCTTCCTTGTTGGGCTGTATCTATATCTACCTCTAATAGAAAGTGCACTCCTCCAGATAGATCTAATCCAAGTTTCACAGGCTTTCCGCCAAGATCGAGAACCTTCTCACAAGCAAATTGTGCAACGTTTCCAGAACCCGAGA
>RGHK01000125.1 GCA_010024215.1 Pseudomonadota bacterium
TAGCTAAATTATTTTCAGGCATTAGAAGAAAATCAATTTGAATTTAATAATTAAAATAATAAAAATATTTCCACCTGAAGCTGCGCATCTTATAGCTTTATTATCTTTAAATCTTTTATATAAACTAAAAATTCTCAATTTATTTTTTCCAAAATGTAAAGAAGAGAATGTTCAACTTTTTGGTTTAAATTTTTCTAACAGGCTTGGTACTGCTGCCGGTTTAGATAAAAATGGAGATTTTATAGATTGTCTTGGTGCTCTAGGTTTTGGTTTTATAGAAGTGGGGACAGTTACACCTTTGCCACAGCCAGGCAATTCAAAACCAAGGATCTTTAGAGTATCCAAAGAACAAGCTGTTATTAATAGGCTTGGATTTAATAATAAAGGCGTAGATCATTTGGTTAGAAACCTTAAAAAAAGGAAATATGAAGGCATTATTGGAGTCAATATTGGAGCCAATAAAAAATCAAAGGATAAGGAAAGAATTAATGATTACATAGAATGTTTTACAAAAGTTGCAAATTACACTGATTATATAACTGTGAATATCTCTTCTCCAAATACACCAAGTTTGCGAGATTTACATGATGATAAAAACGTCAAAATTTTAATTAATGAGTTAGAAAATCAATCTAAAGTTTTAAATTTTTCTGGTCCAATTTTTTTAAAAATTTCACCTGACGAAGGCCTAGAAAAAATTCTTAATATTGCCAACTTAGTCGAAAAATCATCTTTAACAGGATTGATAATCTCTAATACAACTACCAATAAGAATATGCTTGATGATGAAAAATATCACAGCTATGAGGGTGGACTTTCAGGAAAACCATTAATGAGTATATCGACTTCATGTTTAAAAGATGTTAAAGACAGGTACCCAGATTTACCTTTAATTGGTGTTGGAGGAGTTATTAATAAAAATGATTTCACTAAAAAGATTCAATGCGGTGCGAGCCTTGTCCAAATATATACAGGCTTTACAGTTATTGGCCCTAAAATTGTTCACAATATACTAGCTGAATAAAACATGGAATATATAGTTATTTTTGCTGCACTTGCATTTTTAATTGGCAGCATCAGTTTTGCAATTCCCTCAAAATCCTCAAGAAATTTATCCAAGCTTAGACTTGAATCAAATAAGCTTGGTTTTAAAATTTCTTCTTCATCAGTTGGTACAAATTCTTTTAAAAACAAGAATTTAAATCATATGATTTATAAAATTAAAAATGAAACTAATTTAAAAGAAGCGCATTTTATTAGAGACAAAGATGAATTAATTTTGTATTCTCCTCTCAAGTTGAAATACTCTGACAGCTATGACGAGATACAAAAGAAGGTAAAAAACCTTCCTTTGTCCATAGATGAGCTAGTTTTTTCAAGTTCATCAATTTCTTTTATATGGAAAGAGAATATGGGCTTGGATGAGTTAAAGAAAATAAATAACTTATTAAAAGTTTTCTAAAAGCCTTGTCAAAACAATCTGTTTGATGTTATTTCTAAAAAAGGAAACAGAATTATATTATGGCAAAATCTTTAGTAATAGTTGAGTCACCTGCAAAAGCCAAAACTATATCAAAATATTTGGGTGCTGATTTTATCGTTGAATCCAGTGTTGGTCACATAAGAGATTTGCCAAAAAAATCACCCCCAAATTCTAAAAGAGCATCTATACCAAAGAATCTAAGTCCAGAAGAGAAAGCAAAGCTCAAAGCCGTTAATGATAGAAATAGATTAATTAGAAGAATGGGTATAGATCCAGATAACGGATGGACTGCAGACTGGCAGATAATTCCAGAAAAAGAAAAGGTAATTAAATCCTTAAGAAAAGCAGCAAAACAAGTTGATCATATTTATCTTGCAACCGATCTTGATAGAGAAGGAGAAGCAATTGCTTGGCATCTTAAAGAAGCTTTAGGACCAGACAAATATGATTATTCGAGAGTTAGATTTAATCAAATTACAAAGTCTGCAATTGTTGACTCTTTTGCTAATCCCAAAGAAATAGATTTAGATTTAGTAAAAGCTTATAGAGCAAGAAGGTTCTTAGATAAAGTTATTGGTTTTGAGCTTTCTCCTTTGCTTTGGAAAAAAATTGCAAGGGGCTTATCAGCTGGAAGAGTGCAATCTGTTGCTCTAAGACTCCTTGATGAAAGGGAAAGAGAAATTCAGGAATTTATTCCTGAGGAATATTGGGAAGTTTCTATGCTTTTAAATAAAAAAGAAGAGATTATCCCATTTTCACTTAATAGAAAGAAATCCGACCCTTTGCTTAAGGAAGAAGAGGCAAAAAAAATAGAAAATTTAATAAATGACTCAGAATTATCTATAAATGAAATTTCAAAAAAACCCGTTAAAGCAAAACCAAGAGCTCCTTTCATAACATCGACGTTACAGCAGGCCGCTAGCACTAAGTTAAGTTACAGCGTGAGAAGGACAATGAGAGTAGCTCAAAAGTTATATGAGGCTGGACATATAACCTATATGAGAACAGATGCGCCCAGCTTAAGTAAGGAGTCAATTCAGGATGCTAGAAATTTCATTGGAGAAAGAATTGGAGAAAAATACCTAACAAATGCTCCAAGAATTTATGCAAGTACAGACAATGCACAAGAAGCGCATGAGGCAATTAGGCCAACTAATGCTTACATGACATCAGATGATTTATTAAATCAAACTGAGGAAGAAAAAAGGCTTTATCAATTAATATGGCAGCAATATATAGCCTCTCAAATGCCAGATGCTGAGTACTTATCTACATCAGCAAAAATTAATATAGGTGAATATACTTTTACTGCAAAGGGAAGAGAGGTTGTATTCGATGGATACACAAAGGTATCACAACCTTTTAAATCTGATACTGATGATATTTTGCCTCCATTGT
>RGHK01000126.1 GCA_010024215.1 Pseudomonadota bacterium
AGGAAGCGCCAATATAGATCAAATATCATATGTGGACAAAATTCCAAATGATGGAGAAACGGTATTTGGAGATTCATATCAAATGGGTTTTGGTGGTAAGGGTGCAAACCAAGCAGTAATGGCAGGATTATTAGGAGCTGAAGTATATATGATTTGCTGTTTAGGAAGTGACGTATATAAAGACATGACGATTGATAATTTTAAAATCAATGGTGTAGCTACAGATTATATCCAGATTGTTGAAGGCTCAAGTGGAGTTGCCCCTATTTGGGTCGATAAAACCGGACAAAATAGAATAATAGTAATTCCAGGTGCAAATAATTTAATTAGTGGACCTAAGGCTATTGATTCTTTGAAAATAATTGGAAATGTTGATGTTTTAGTTGGTCAATTTGAGATACCCATGGAGGTAAATGAAGCAGTTTTTTCATATGCGTTCGAAAATGGTATAACTACTGTTTTGAATCCTGCACCTGCAGATAAACCTTCAGACACTTTACTTGAAAACACTTCATGGTTTATACCTAATGAAGTTGAGTTTGAAGAAATATATGGAAAAACATTTAATGAACAAAACTTACTCTCTTTTGCCAGAGAGTTACAAACTAATGTTGTTGTAACTTTAGGGGAAAAAGGGTGTGCTTATGTTGAGGATAATTCAGTAACTATGTTTGAGACTGAATCTGTGAAGACCCTCGACACAACAGGAGCAGGTGATGCATTTGTTGGAGCATTTTCTTATGCGCTTGCAAACAATTTAAACATATCAGAATCGATTAACTTAGCTTTAGAGAAAGCAACAGATTCTGTTACAAAAAAGGGAACTCAGAGCTCTTACAAAGATTAAGAAGATATATTTAAACTAGCTTCAAGAATTATGTTTGTTGCATTCCCAACCGCTTCAAGATATGTATCTTTAGTTAGAGCTTCTTTTCTATTCTGGTCACCATAAATTACAAGTAGTGCTCCTGTTCTTATTCTTCTATAGCTTCCAACTACAAATAAAGCAGAGACTTCCATTTCAGAACATAACACACCACCTCGAACCCAAGCCTCCCATTTTTGATTTAAGTCATGAGATACGGGCATTGAATTTGGGTCATGTTGTCCGTAAAAAGAATCCTTAGTTTGCACTACGCCGATGTGATAAGTGCTTCCCTTCTCTTTTGCAGCTTGTTCAAGTGCGAAGACCATGTCTGCAGAGCCTACAGCTGGATATTCAATTGGCATATATTCTACAGAGGTTCCCTCTTGCCTTACTGCTCCGTTTGCAATAACAAGATCTCCAACTCTTGTGTGTTCTTGCATCGCACCAGAAGTTCCTAGTCTTACCATTGTTTTGACACCTATGTTTGCTAACTCCTCAACACCAATTGCTGTAGAAGGACATCCCATACCTGTAGACATAACACTCACCGGTCTTCCTTTAAAGGTTCCTGTATATGTCTTATATTCTCTGTTAAATGCAACTTCTTTCGCTTCATCAAAATGTCCAGCGATAAACTCTACCCTTCCTGGGTCTCCTGGCAAAATTACAAAATCAGCAACATCTCCTGGCGCTAGCCCTATATGGTATTGTTTTTCCCCATCAAGCATTGATTTTTTTTCTGTCATGGTTGAGATGATATCAAATCATTTATCAAAGGTCACTAAAATTTTTTATAAATTTGTAGAAATTGCTATTAAAAGTGATAGTTTAATGATATGAGTATTCCTGAACTGCATCTACCTACAGAGAACAAAGAGTTTATAAAAAATCCATATGAAAAAATGGGAGAGTTCAGGGAAAGCACACCAGTATTCTGGGATGAAATTAATAATCTTTTCTTTTTTACTAGGTATAAAGATGTTAGAAGCATCCAGTCAACAAAATCATTTGGAACAACTTTTAATCATATAGATGAATTTGAAGAATCAATTGGAAATGTAGAGGTACCAATAACATCAACTGCTTATAAAAAATCTGATCAATTTGGATCATACGAAAATTTCTGGAAATCTGAAGAGTTTTCACTATTAAATTTAGAAGGTCAATTACACAAGGAGCTTAGGGGTTTGGTTGCTAAAGCTTTTCTACCAAGGTCCGTCCAGCAATTAGTTCCATTTATGGAGCAAAAATCTGAGGAATTATTTAACAGTCTCTATGGTTCAGAATTTGATATGTTAAAAAATTATGCACAGCCTTATTCTGTAAGTATTATTGGAAAACTTTTAGGTGTGCCTGAAAGTGATCATTTAGAATTTCTTGATTGGTCACATAAAATTGTGAAAATGTACGATTTTGAAGTGACTGAAGAAAATGCTACTAAAGCAGAAGAAGCAGCAAAACAATTTATTGAATACACTCAAGATTTGCTCAATAAAAGAAGGCAGAACCCTGAAGACGATATGATCACAAGATTGTCACAAGTCTCTGAAGATAATAATTACTTAACAGACAATCAAATTATTTGTACAGTCATCTTACTTCTTAATGCTGGACATGAAGCTACTGTCAACACTCTAGGCAATGGGCTTCATGCACTTTTAACTTTAGAAAAGTCATTTGAAGAAATAAAAAATGAAACGGATGAAATTAATGATGTGGTAGAAGAGTTGATAAGGTTCGACAGTCCCTTACAATTTTTTCAAAGATACGCACTGGAAGATGTTCACATAGGTGGACATGATATTAAAAAAGGATCAAAAGTAGCAATTTTATTGGGCTCAGCCAATAGAGACCCTAGAGCTTTTGAGGAACCTGACACTATCAATTTTAAACGTGAAATGAAGGACCACAGTAGTTGGGGTGGTGGCATACACTTTTGTATTGGTACCCATTTAGCAAAATTAGAACTGGGAGTGTCTTTTA
>RGHK01000127.1 GCA_010024215.1 Pseudomonadota bacterium
CACTAGGGTCTCCCCTCGGAATGCCTCGACACAGACCTTCAACAGCAGACCACAAAGTACCATCAAGGCAAGACGATCTCGTGCAACCGCGAGATACAGCATGCTGGCAGCCAACAGTCCATGAAGTGCTCCTGACAATCCGCGAGTCTCTGCGACAGTGATTGACATATAGGGCGGTTGTCCCAGTACATGCTCAGCAAGTACGGCGCCTAAGAGCCCGACAATTAGAATCACGGCGAACTGAAGACCCGACATAAACTGTCGGGCCAGAAGTCCAATGAAGATTAATCCAACAATATTATGGACAGCTAAATTATTAGGAATAGAGAATATATTTAAAGTTGGTGGTTCACAAGCAATCTTTGCTATGGCCTATGGAACTAAATCTATACCTAAATGTTTAAAAATATTTGGTCCAGGTAATCAATTTGTAACAGAGGCTAAAAAGATGGTAACCAATGAGGTATCAATTGATATGCCTGCTGGACCAAGTGAGGTTTATGTTGTATCAAATGATATTGAAAAAATAGATATTATTGCCGCTGATTTACTATCACAACTCGAACATAGCTCTGATGCTAAAGGTGTTCTAATTTCACAAAATAAAGAAGTTTTATTAGCAATAAAAAGTGAGATTACTAAACAGAAAAAAGTCTTAAGCAGACAAGATATTCTTAATAAAAGTCTAAAGAACATCTATTTAGTTAAAGCTAAAAATGCAAAAGAAATCATCAACTTTATAAATGATAATGCACCTGAGCACTTAATTTTGCTAGATGATGATTTCTCAAAATTTATTCCATATATTAATAATGCTGGTTCAGTTTTTTGTGGCAAATACTCACCAGAATCATTTGGAGATTATGCATCTGGATCAAATCATACACTTCCTACAAATCAAGCTGCAAAAACATACTCAGGGCTTTCAGTTAAAGATTTTGGTAAAATCATTACTTTTCAAACTGCATCACCAGAAGGTTTTTTTAATTTAGCTCCTGCAGTAAAAATACTCTCAAATGCTGAAAATTTAGACGCTCATACCAATGCAGTCAATATCAGAGATAAATATGTTTCAAGTGAACTTCTTAATAAACCCAGAACTTCTTTTGTTAAAAGATCCACGAACGAAACAAGTATATTTATAAACTTAAATATTGATGGCACTGGAAACTATAACGTTGATACAGGCTTAAAGTATTTTGATCATATGTTGGAACAGTTTGCTAAACATGGAAAATTTGATTTAACAATTCACTCCCTGGGTGATCTGGAAATAGATGAACATCACACAATTGAGGACGTTGCGATAGCGCTTGGTGAAGCTTTTAAAGATGCACTAGGTGATAGAAATAAAATTGAACGATACTCATCAAGTGAATCTTTAGTCATGGACGAAACAATTTCAAAAGTAAGTATTGATATGGCATCAAGAAATCTTTTAAAAATGAAGACATCAAAGCTTAGAGAATTTGTTGGAGACTTTCCTACAGAAATGTTTGAGCATTTCTTTATATCATTTGTAAATACTATGAGTTTCACTTGCCACATTGAGACAAAAGGTACAAATAGTCATCATATTATTGAAGCTACTTTTAAAAGCTTCACAAGAGCTCTAAGAAAAGCATTAGTAATAAATAATAATGATATAGCCTCTACTAAAGGCCTCCTATGAAAGTTGGGATAATAGATTGCGGAGGAGCAAATCTTAATTCAATTTATTACTCTTTTAAACGAATTGGAATTGATTCATTTATTTCCAATACTATTAAAGATTTAAGCTTAGCAGATGGATATATCCTGCCCGGTGTTGGATCCGCAGGAAAGGTAATGGAAAACTTAAATTCAAATAACCTTATAAATTTTATTCAAGATACAAATAAACCCACTCTTGGAATTTGTATAGGTATGCAAATACTCTTTGAACACTCTGAAGAAGATGATACTGATTGTCTCGGTATTTTTCATGGAAATGTTAAGCAATTTGATTCTGTCAATGACCTACCAGTTCCTCAGATGGGATGGAATTTAGTCAATTCTGGATCTGATAATAGATTTAATGGATATTATTATTTTGCAAATAGTTATTATGCCGAAACAAACTCAAATACGATTGCTAAATGTAATTATGGTGTTGAGTATTCAGCCATAGTTAAGAAGGACAATTATTTAGGCTGTCAATTTCATCCAGAAAAGTCATCAAATATTGGTGAGCAATTTTTAAAAATCTTTTTAGAACAATTATGAAGATAATTCCTGCTATAGATATTTTTAATGGAAGATGTGTAAGGCTTCTTAAAGGTGATTATGCGAAAGTTTCTGAATATAACCAATGCCCTATTGATCAAGTAAAAATATTTAAAAATGCTGGATTTGATTATATTCATATCATTGATCTTAATGCTGCAAAATCTGGTGGAAATGAAAACTTAGAAATAATAAAAGAAATTTGTAAGTTAGATAATATTAATATACAAGTTGGTGGCGGCATCAGAACAATTAAAAAAATTAATAATTTATTCGCATTTGGTGTAGATAGAGTTATTGTGGGGACAGCTGCAATTATTGATGATAAGTTTAAAGAGGATATTAAAAATTACATTGATCTAAATAAAGTAATTTATGGATTAGACTTTAAAACTAAAAATAATATCCCCTTTCTTGCTGTTAACGGTTGGACAGAAAATACATCTATAAAACTTTTTGATTATATAAACATGAGTCCTTGGATAAAAAATATCTTAGCCACTGATATATCTGTAGATGGAACTTTATTAGGTCCAAATATTAATATTTACAAAAAAATTTTAAAAGATAAAAAAATTAATTTAATTGCATCAGGAGGTATTGGTT
>RGHK01000128.1 GCA_010024215.1 Pseudomonadota bacterium
ATAGCTTTGGCGCCTCTAGTAGATTTATAGTCGTAGTGAATTCCCATATCATTTCCTTCAAAGTAGGTATAACTGATTTAACCAAACTTACTGCGCAAGGTATACCTATTCAGCAGGCACTTGCTGATAAATACAGTATTTCGCGTACAGAAGTTTTACAGTATGCAAAAGATGGAAAAATAAGTGTTCAAGATCTTAGCGATACTCTGTTTGCTCTCGGCAATACAGTAGATGGTACTTCAGGAAAAGCCAAAACAGGATTTGAGCGGTTTAAAGATGCTGTAAATGATGTAGCCACAGCAGTTGTGAGTTTGGCTAGAACACTTGCTGAAGTTCTAGGACCTATTCTTGACGGTATTCTCAGCAAAATTGCTAAAGGTTTACGCGGCTTAAATCAACTGCTTACCAATACTGTTTCAAGAAATTTAGGTTTAGCTGGACTAGCGTTTACAACGGGTTTTGAATCTCAAGGTATTGATAACCTTCGAGCTAGCTTAAAAGCTTTAAGTGGGGTAACACCTCAATCCAGAGAAGAGCTGGCACTGCTTAATAACCAACTCGAAGATATTTCAACTAACTTAAGGCGCGTAGGTCCAGAAAGCGCCAACAGAAATTTGGCTACGTCCTTACAAGGACAAGTGTTACAACAACAAAAAAGATCTTTATAAAATAAAAGGAAATTATAGATTTGATAATTCATCCGGATACTTCAATAATTTAACCAATTATAATTTTAATTTTTTTGAAACAGATTTAAACATTCAATGGAATAGTTTAGATGAGCTAGTAAATTTAGAAGGAAAATTAGATTTTTTAATAAAAGATTTAAATTTAGATACTGAGATACCAGAGTCAACTTTTCTTAGAGCCTTAAGAATATTTAATTTAAATGGAATTATTGAAGGGCTTGATAATGTCTCTAATGATTCATTAAATGTAAATCGAGCTTCTGGCAGGCTTTTAATTGGAAAAAATCGTGCTGTAATTAACACACCTATTATTTTTGAAACTGATGAAGCAAGCATGAAGTGGGAGGGCGAAATTCTTAAAAATAAAAAAGGTCAATTGGATGAATTAAATCTTGACCTTGCTATGCGATTAAAGATTTCTGAAAATATCCCATGGTATGCAGCATTATTTGGTGGCATGCCTGCCTTAGCGGGAGGAGTGGTGCTTGAGAATATATTTGAAGATACTATTGAAGATGTATCAACTATAAATTTTGAAGTTCATGGCACAATTAAAAAGCCAGAAATTAAAAGATTAAATTAAAAAAATAGTCGCAAGACCTAGGAATGATAAAAAACCAATTACGTCAGTAACTGTAGTAACTACAACGCTGCCTGATATAGCCGGATCCTGTTTAAAGCTTCTTAAGATTATTGGTACGAATACTCCTGCAATTACTGAGCTTATTAAATTTATTATTAAGGCGAACGATATCAATATTGCTAGAGTTAATTCATTAAACCAGAAAAATGTGACAAGCCCTACAAGTATTGATAAAACAAAACCATTGAGGATAGATACAGCCAACTCTCTTTTGAAAAGCCATCTAAGGTTAGATGAATTAATTTGCTCTAAAGTGAGACCTCTCAAAACAATGGTTAAAGTTTGTGTAGCGGCAACTCCACCCATGCTCGCAACTATTGGCATTAAAATCGCCAAATATACTATTTGATCTAATACATCTTTAAAGATATTTATTGTCATTGAGGCAATGAATGCTGTTAAGAGATTCATACTTAACCAAAAGACTCTGCTTTTAGCCGCTCTTCCAGGAGGAGCAAAAGTATCTTCTGCAACACCAGCCATTCCAAGAAAGTTTTGATCAGCATCTTCTCGAATCACATCCAATACATCATCAACAGTAATTCTTCCAATAAGTTTTCCTGTTTCATCTATGACAGCAGAAGAAACGATATCATTTCTTTCAAAAATTGTAGCTACCTCTCTATCTTCTTGTGAAACTAGAATAGGACTAGTTGATGTGTTCATAATTTCTCTTACAGTAAGACTTGGCTTGCATGTAATAATTTTTCCAATAGCAAGTTCACCAACATATTTATCTTCTTTATTAACAACAAATATTTTGTCTGTGTTATCTGGTAACTCCTCCTGATCTCTTAAATAGTTAATTACAACCTCAATTGTATGACTTGGCCTAACACTTATTACATCAGTGTTTAATAATCCTCCAGCAGTATTTTCAGGATAGGTAAGACCAATTTCTATTCTTTTCCTATCTCTGTAAGACATTTTAGATAAAATAGTATTCATCCTATCTTCAGGAAGATTTTGAAGAATATCTACTGTCTCATCAGGCTCAAGCTCTTTTACAGCTTCTGCTAATTCTTCATTTGAAATGCTTGAAACTAAATCTTGCTGAATTTCTTCACCTAGATCAGCTAATACATCTCCTTCTTCATTTGTTTCTAAAAGTGAAAAAAGTAATTTTCTTTGTTTCGGCGGAGAAGATTCAAGTGCATGAGCAATTTCTGAAGAAGATAACTTATTTAATAATCTACGAAGTTCTTCTTCAGACAATTCAAGAGAGTTGTCTAATATGAGATCAAGATTATTTTCTTTTTCGAGATTATCCACATAACAATTCTACATTAATGAAGAATTAATTACCTATTTCTTGAGGAGGATATATTGAGTTTTTTTCTATATTTTGTGATTGTCCTTCTTGCTAAATTAAATCCTCTCTTATTTAGCTCTAATGCAATTTTATTATCACTCTTTGGTTTTTTTTCATTTTCTATAATTGATTCAATTAATTGCATTAATTGTATTGGAGTCACATCTCTTGTTTTTGATACGGAAGAAACAAGCAAAGACTTTAA
>RGHK01000129.1 GCA_010024215.1 Pseudomonadota bacterium
ATTAAGTCGAGTTGGTTTAATTTAGTTAACTTCATTGGGGAGAGGTTTTATGAAATCAATACTAATTAAGCTTTTAATAACACTTCCAATTATATATATAGCATTGTTTATGGGCTTATGGTCATCAGTAACTGATACCAGACCAATAATTAGTCTATTGGATATGCTCAGGTCTGATAGTGCTACTAAAGTAATAGATTTCTCTGTAGATAAACAAGAGTTAACAAAACCAAAACCAAAACCTAATAAAGATAGAAACCCTTATTATGGGGACCTTCATGTGCACACCAAGCATTCTTTTGATGCTTATATTTTTGGTGTGACCGCTACTCCGAATGATGCATACCGATATGCAAAAGGAGAGGGGATTATGCATCCGATGGGATATGAAATGAAACTACAAGAGCCATTAGATTTTTATTCTGTTACTGATCATGGCTTTTTCATGGGCATGATGAATGCTTGGGCAGACACATCTACTGATATTTCTCAAAATGATTTTGCTATACCTTTCCACAATTTAAATGAAGATGATAATTTAACAGTTGAATCTGCTGGACCAAGATCAGCCTTATTTAGCACAATTCTTGGAGGCACCATAGCTACAACCCATGGAGATTTTCATCCGAATACTTTAAAAGCCTGGTTAACTAAAAATACACAAAAAGCATTGAAGTCCTTTGATTATGATATCCACAAGTCTGCTTGGGAAGATGTCGCTAGAGCAGCTAATGAACATAATGATCCTGGACACTTTACAACTTTTATTGGATACGAATTCACAACTTCAACTAATGTTGAGGGAGGCAATTTACATAGAAACGTAATTTTTAACTCATCAAAAGCTTCTATTAGACCTTGGACAAGAATTGATTCAATTAATCCTGAGGATTTATGGACATGGCAAGATAAATTACGTGATAAAGGCGTCGACACTGTTTCAATACCTCACAATCCAAATGGATCGAATGGTCAAATGTTTGAAATGGAGACTTTTTACGCTGAACCAATTAATAAGGAGTATGCTGAAAAAAGGATGCGTAATGAGCCTATAGTTGAGGTCACCCAAGTAAAGGGTACTTCAGAAACACATCCATTGCTTTCACCAGATGACGAATGGGCTGATTTTGAAATCATGGATGTAAGAGTAGGGAGCAGGCCGCCAACTTATAGCAGACCATCAGGAAGTTATGTGAGAGAGGCTTATTTAAATGGATTAACATTAGAATTCACTAATCAAGGTAATCCTTATAAATTTGGTCTCATTGGGTCTTCTGATACACATACTGGTGCTGGAGCCTTTGACGAATCAAATTACTGGTCCAAAGTTGGTATTTTAGACGGCGATCCTGAAAACAGAGGTTCTACACCTCTTGCTCCAGAAAATATTGAAAGATTAGATAACTATATGAGAGCATTTAACCAACCAAGAAGTACTGTTAGCTTAGCGCAGGGTGAATATGCAAATACTGGCTTTACCCAATGGGGTGCCTCTGGTTTGGCTGCTGTTTGGGCGGAAGAAAATACCAGAGACTCGATATTTAAAGCATTTAAAAGAAAAGAAACTTTTGCAACAACGGGTACCCGTATTGCAGTTCGTTTTTTTGCGGGCTATGACTTATCAAAAATAGATTTAAATTCTGAAAACTTGGTAAGCGAAGCATATCAAAAAGGAGTCACTATGGGTTCTGATCTTGTGGGAGATGGTAAAAAAGCTCCGGAGTTTTTAGTTTGGGCCCAAAGAGATAAAAACGGAGCACCGCTGCAAAGAGTTCAGATAATAAAAGGTTGGGTTGATGGTTCAGGTAGAACTCACGAAAAAGTTTTTGATGTTATTTGCTCCGATGGTCTTCAGGTTGATCCTTTAACCAATAGATGTCCAGATAATGGAGCTAAAGTTAATATTAATGACTGTTCTATTACTCAAAATGTTGGTTCAGCAGAATTAAAAGGAAACTGGATTGATCCAGAATTTGATATTGAAACTAAATCCTTTTATTACGCGAGAGTTCTAGAAAATCCTACTTGTAGGTGGAGTACATGGGATGCTATAAGTAGAGGTTTTAAGCCGCGTGAAGATTTGCATGATACTATTCAAGAAAGAGCATGGTCGTCACCTATATGGTATATCCCACCAGCAAGTGATGTTGATGTTGTTCCTCTTGGAGGAACAGTAAGGATGATGAATCTAAGTACTTAAATTTAATAATCTTAGACTATAAATTGAAATACAAAGTTTTAATATTTTTTGTTATTGGAATTTGTTTGTATCTAGTTGATATAGCAATGAGTGCCGATGAGGATAAAAATATATTTGTCTCAGATCAAGAAATTCTTAGTTTAATTAGCGCATGGAAATCACAAGTTGGCAGAGAGCCAACTGATGATGAGCTAGCAAGAATAATTAATAATTTAATTGATGAGGAAATTCTCTATAGAGAAGCACTTCTTTTAGGGTTAGATCAAGAAGATACGATCATCAAAAGGAGACTTGCTCAAAAGATTTCATTTCTAAAAGAAGAATCTATTCCTGAGGTTCCAACCACCGAAGAACTAAATGAGTATTATGAAAATAATAAAGAACAGTACTATATCGAACCTTCTTTTACATTCACTCATTATTATTTTTCAGAAAACAACAACTCACTTGAAAAGGCTCAACAGGCCTTAAAAGCTCTTAAAGATAATAACAAAGTTAAATCTGATCCATTTTATTTAGGCAAAACTTTTGCAAACGAACCCTTAAGAAATATAAATACTAATTTTGGCAAATCTTTTAGCAAAGAATTGATCAAAGCAGATCTTAATCAATGGAATGGTCCATTTGAATCTACCTACGGACATCATAT
>RGHK01000130.1 GCA_010024215.1 Pseudomonadota bacterium
ATTATTTATATTAATTAATATCAGTGTATTTTCTTTAAATGCTCAAGATTTATCTAATGAATCTTTTGATGAAATTGAAGAAGTGGTTACAACCGCAAGAAGAAGAGAAGAATCAGTTACTGATGTTCCTATTGCTATTAGTGCTTTCTCAGGATCCGACCTTGAGGCAAGTGGTATAGATAACATGGAATATCTCAATGAAATTGTTCCAAATATGCTTATGGTAAAAGCTAATGTTGCTCAAAATGGTGTAGCGGTTGGTTTAAGAGGCTTAGGTTCAAGTAGAAGCTCGGCCCAATGGGATCAAAAAATTGCTATATATATTGATGACGCATATCAGTTAAGACCACAAGGAGCACTTTTTGATTTATTTGATATTTCAAATGTTCAAGTTCTTAAGGGTCCTCAAGGAACTTTATTTGGAAAAAATACTACCTCTGGAGCTATTTTAGTCAACAATAATACACCTGTAATGGATGTACTTGAGTCTACTGTTAGATTAACTATGGGCCAAAGAAATCTAAATGATCTTGCTGTTATGTTAAACATTCCAATATCTTCAAATGCAGCTATGAGAATTGTTGGCATGCAAAAAAAACAGGACGGATATATTAATAACTTAGATAGTAATGGAAAAGATGGTGGAATAGTTGATAACTTATCAGGCAGGGTTATGCTTTCAGTTGATTTATCTGAAGATATAAATATTCTCTTAACAAATTCAATTTTTCAAACTAGCGGTACTCCAGTTTATCCAAATTGTAATGTCTATACTAATGGAGCTACTTTGGGTGGAAATACATTATTATCAGGATTCACTCCTGGTCAAAAACAAAGAGCTTTTGATGCATGTTCTTTAACAGGTCATTATGATTCATATCATGATAATTCATTTAAAGATTCATATTTAGATGTAGAAAAATCATTATTTAAGATGACTTATGATCTTGGTGAAAGCATTCTTACCTTTATCCATTCCACAGCTAAAACTGATGACTTAGAACAGCCATGGGCTATGGGATTTTTAAGATCTGGCTTTGACGATATAGCTATTGCAGGACCCAGAGAAACGTCAACAGATGGATCTACTACTGAAATAAGATTATCAGGCGCAGTAATGAATGATAGGCTTAGATATACTTTTGGTTATTTTGAATCTGAGTTAGATGGTACTGGATTCTTTCCAACCATTTATGGCGGAGGCTTTAAACCCTCATCGCAAACAATTCCATTAGGTATCGGTTTGGACTCTCTTGCAGGTCTTCCTGTTAATTTGACTGATGTAGCAACCATGGCTGTAACCCAATTAAGTAATGCAAATGAGTACTTAACAACTTCAGCAGTTTCTGAGGCTATTTATGGAGAAATAATATTTGCAGCTACTGATAAACTAAACTTAACATTGGGACTTAGATCATCTGAGGATACAAAGGGTCAAACAAATTCTGCTAAATATCCTGCTGGTGGAATGAACTTAAATCCAACCTATTTAACAATAGGACTGACAGGTTTATCACCTTATTTACTTCCACTAGCTCAGGCTATTGCTCCATTTCAGGTTGCGGGTGCTGATGCTTGGGAAATAGATTTATTTACCGGTGCTGCAAGATATCAAGCATCGAAATGTGATTCTGTATACGGATCTTTTTCAAATCCTTTACTGGGTGGAACAGGTTTATGTACTTTAGAGAGAACTTATGACAATGATTCAATGAGATTTATTGTTGACTATACTATGGATAGTGGAAATATGTTTTATGCCTCTTACAGTGAGGGTTATATGCCTGGAAATGCCAATGATTCTATTCTAGGTGCTGGCGTATCTGCTCAAGAAGCAGAAACTACTGAAGTTATGGAAATTGGCACCAAGTCCTCATTTATGAATGGTAAATTAAGCTTGAGTGCAGCATATTTCGATCAAGACTTTTTAAATAAGTCAATTACTGTTGGAGGTACGACTGCTGCAGGAGCGCCAACTGTGAATACTGTAATCCAGCCGGTTGTTGAAATGTCTGGCTATGAATTAGATTTATCTTATAAATTAACAGACGCTTTTACTCTTAGATTTGCTTTAGGTCATGTTGAAGGAGATGAAGGCGGCGATCTTGAATATAATGTTGCTGGGGCAGAGGATACCTATAGTATTTCATTAACTCACAGCGGTATGATAGGTAAAATACCCACTACAACAGTTCTCAGATCATATACAGCCAGTGATGATATAATGACTTCTTATAAAGATATGCCTGGCATGGATTGTTCTGCTGTGCCTACATATAATGGTTGCTCAAGTAATGGTGGTAACGGTCACTTATCAATTCCAGAATACACACTTATGAATTTAAATGTATCACTGATGATATCTGATAAAGCTACTGTTAATTTCTTTGTAGAAAATCTTGGTGATGAAGAGTACAGTTTTGCTGGATTTGATTTAGCAGCTATAGGTATGCATTCATTTTATAGTGGACCACCAAGAACAACAGGCATAAGTTTCACAATAGATTATTAATATAATCAAGCGATTCAAAAACCCCTCAGATTGAGGGGTTTTTTATAATTGGTGCGCCCGGGAAGATTCGAACTCCCGACCCCTTGGTTCGAAGCCAAGTACTCTATCCAACTGAGCTACAGGCGCATTTATGCATTATATTCTTTTTTAGCTGTATGCTAGGATAAGTTCATCATGAAAAGGGTTGGGGGAGTCTTTTTAACGTTATTACTTTTTATAAGTGGTTTTATTTTTTATGCTCTATTCATTCTTAGTGTAGATGAAGATCAACAAATTCAA
>RGHK01000014.1 GCA_010024215.1 Pseudomonadota bacterium
TATTTTTCATAAAAATTTGGTTTTATTCCTAAAGAGTCTGCTCTAGATCTAACAACAGTTAAAGCTGCCTGAATTGACTCTTGCATTACATCACCCAAAGATCCTGTTTTAATAATCCTACCTTTACCGTCAATATGGGAAGCTTCAATTGTTAAAAGCTCTCCGCCAACTTCTGTCCAGGCTAATCCAGTTACTTGGCCAACTGCATTATCTTTCTCTGCAATACCGTATTTAAATTTTTTAACACCAGAAAATTTTTCAAGATTTTTATTGGTAATAGATGTTGCTTTAACTGGGGTCTTCTTGCTTAACAATCTTTCTTTTACTACTTTTCTTAATATTTTAGCTATTTGTCTTTCCAAGCCTCTGACTCCTGCTTCTCTAGTGTAATATCTAATAAGAGATAGAATGACTTCTTTATTTAGATTGATTTCATTTTCTTTTAATCCATTCCTTTCCATCTGTTTAGGCAATAAATATTTCGAAGCTATATTTAGTTTTTCATCTTCAATATACCCAGGAATTCTTATTATCTCCATTCTATCTAGAAGCGGCGTTGGGATATTTAAACTATTAGCAGTGCATACAAACATAACCTCAGAAAGATCATAATCAACCTCTAAGTAATGATCACTAAATGTGTTATTTTGTTCTGGATCAAGAACCTCCAGCAAAGCAGAAGCAGGATCACCTCTATGATCCATGCCTATCTTATCAATCTCATCTAATAAAAATAATGGATTCTTTACACCAACTTTAGATAACTTTTGGATAATTTTTCCAGGCATTGAACCTATATAGGTTCTTCTGTGACCTCTAATTTCTGACTCATCTCTAACGCCACCTAAAGACATTCTCACAAATTTTCTATTTGTTGCCCTCGCAATTGATTCACCCAAAGATGTTTTACCAACGCCTGGAGGGCCAACTAAACACAAAACTGGAGCCTTCATAGACTTAACTCTTTTTTGAACTGCAAGATACTCTATTATTCTCTCTTTAACTTCTTCAAGGCCATAATGATCTTCCTCAAGAATATTCAATGAAGCTTGAATATCTGTCTTAACTTTTGATCTTTTTTTCCATGGGACTTCTACCAAGCAATCTAAATAGGATCTAACAACAGATGCTTCAGCAGATGATGGAGACATATGCTTAAACTTTGCTAATTCACTTTTTGCTTTTTTTAATGCCTCTTGTGGCATGCCAACACTATTAATTTTTTCTTCCAGGGCATCTAATTCATCACCCTCTTCTCCAATTTCACCAAGTTCTTTTTGTGCAGCTTTTATTTGCTCATTCAAGTAATACTCTCTTTGAGACTTTTCCATCTGTTTTTTAACACGTTCTCTAATCTTTTTTTCAACATCCACAACATCTAACTGAGACTCAATAAACATTAGAACTTTTTCAGACCTTTCTTTTAAATCTGCGATTGCAAGTATTTCTTGTTTTCTAGCAGTTTCAATAGGCAGATGACCAGTTATAGTATCTATAAGCTTGGAAAGATCATCTAGTGAATCTACGGTTGAAACTATTTCAGGAGGGATTCTTTTAGTTATTCCAATATAATCTTCAAATTTTGCTTTAATGAACCTCACTAAGTTAGATGAATCGGCCTCTTTAAGCGGTATATCATCAATTACCTCTACTCTAGCTAGGTCATATCCATCTTTAGAAATCAAATCATCGATTTTGCATCTTTTATAACCTTCAACTAAAACCTTCATAGTTCCATCAGGTAGTTTAATAAGCTGCAGTAAATTACTTACAGATGCATTCTCATATAGATCTTTAAATTCAGGATCATCAACTGAGGGATTTATTTGGCTTACAAGAACAAGTTTCTTGTTAGATGACATTGCAACATTAAGAGCCTCAATAGATTTAGGTCTACCAACAAATAGTGTTGTAACTATTCCAGGGAAAACAACAACGTCTCTTAATGGAATTAAAGGTAAGTCTGATTTTATTTCTTTCATATACCCAATATAGGGATAGAAATAAAAATATCAATTAGCAGAGGTTTTTTTTGCTTTAGTTTTTAAAAGCTTTATTGGTTCTGATTTAGAAATAACAGTATTTTCATCAATAATGACTTTTTCTAAATCAGAGTTAGGAAGCTCAAACATTGTTTCCATTAGTATATCTTCCATAATAGATCTGAGACCTCTTGCCCCTGTTTTTCGTTTTATTGCTTGTTTAGCAATTTCTATAAGCGCCTCGTCTCTAAAAGTTAATTCAACATCATCAATTTCAAAAAGATGCTTATATTGATTTACTAAAGCATTCTTTGGTTCTTTTAGAATTCTAACTAATGCATCCTCGTCAAGCTCATGAAGACTGGATATTACTGGCAGCCTTCCAACAAACTCAGGAATTAAACCATATTTCACTAAATCTTCTGGTTCTAAATGCTCAATATTGGAAGTTATTGATTGAGATGTTGATGACTTATTTACTTCAGCACCAAAACCAATACCAATATTATTATTTCTTTGATCAATTACTTTCTCAATACCTGAAAAGGCACCGCCACAAATAAATAATATATTTGATGTATCAATTGGTATGAATTCCTGTTGTGGATGCTTTCTTCCACCCTGAGGCGGTATTGAAGCTACAGTTCCTTCTATTAACTTAAGAAGTGCTTGCTGCACACCTTCACCTGAGACATCTCTTGTAATAGATGGATTATCAGATTTTCGAGCAATTTTATCGATCTCGTCAATATAAACTATCCCCAATTGAGCTCTTTCAGGGTCATAATCTGATTTCTGTAACAATTTTTGAATAATGTTTTCGACATCTTCACCAACGTAACCTGCTTCTGTAAGGGTTGTTGCATCAGCAATTGTAAATGGGACATTTAATATTTTCGCTAGAGTTTGTGCAAGAAGAGTCTTTCCACTGCCGGTTGGGCCTAAAAGTAAAACATTACTTTTCTGTAATTCAACTGAGTCTTTTGAATCGCTTTTTCTTAATCTCTTGTAATGATTATAGACAGCTACAGATAAAACTTTCTTAGCTTTCTCTTGCCCAATAACATAATCATCAAGTTTGTTAAAGATTTCTAAAGGTGAAGGCAACTCTTCTAAAGATGTATCCTCTTCGCTTTTAATCTCTTCTTCAATAATGTCATTACATAAATCAACGCATTCATTGCAAATATATACACTTGGTCCTGCTATGAGTTTTTTAACATCATCTTGAACTTTGCCACAAAATGAACAATTCAATTTTTCAGTTGAAGTGCTATTTGACATTTTTAATATCCCTTTGATTTAGAATGCTATCTACTATCCCATAATCCATAGCAGACTTGGCATCTAAGAAATTATCTCTATCAGTATCTTTCTCAATTTTTTTTAAGGTTTGTCCAGTGTGTTTAGCAAGAATATCATTTACAACTTTTTTCATATGTAGGATTTCTTTTGCATGAATTTCAAAATCTGATGCTTGACCCTGAAAGCCACCAAGAGGCTGATGTATCATTATTCTTGAATTAGGCAAAGCAAATCTTTTACCCTTATCTCCGCCTGCAAGTAAAATTGCACCCATGCTTGCTGCTTGACCAATACATAAAGTTGAAATTGAAGGCGATATAAACTGCATTGTGTCATATATAGCTAAACCAGATGAGATACTTCCACCAGGTGAGTTAATATATATTGAAATGTCTTTTTCAGGATTTTCTGACTCTAAAAACAATAACTGAGCAACAACCAAATTAGACATGTAATCATCTACAGGTCCAGATAAAAATATAACTCTTTCTTTAAGTAACCTAGAATAAATATCAAAAGAGCGCTCACCTCGAGGAGTTTGCTCGATTACCATAGGTATTAATGCTGACTCAATTTTATCCATATAAATTCTTATTTATTTGCTAGCTCTGAAAATTCTATCACCTTATCCTTAAATTTAAGTGCTTTTTCTAAATTTTCAATTAATTGTTGCTCTAAGGCAATCATTCTAAATTGTTCTAATTGCTGGGGCTGGCCTTTAACCCATTGTTTGAATTGTTCAGGATCCTTATATTTTTGCGATTCTTTATCTATAAAAGTATCTAGCATTACTGAGTCTGCTGTTAATTCAAAATGATTTACCAGTTCAGCAAATAATAAATCTAATCTTACTCGTTTTTCAGCATTCTCAATAAAAGTATCTATTGGAAATAAGTCATCTCCAGCTTGATCTTCAGTTTGGCCTACTCTCATTAGAGCATCTTTTCTCATTAAATCGGCTTGCTCTTTAATTGTGACTTTTGGAACACTAAATGAATTAGTTTTTAATAAAGTTTCATATATAGATTCTTTTGTTAGATCTTTCTCTTGAATCTCAACCTCTTTTTTCATTCTTTTAGATATCTCTTCTCTAAAACCAGCTTCATCCTTTACATCCATATCTAGCTTTTCAAATAAATCTTTATCTATTTTAGCTTCATGAAGTTCTTGAATAGTTTTTAAATTGATATCAAATTCTGCCTCAATTCCTGCTAAATCTTTTTTAAAGTAATCATCAGGGAAAGTTGCTTTTATAGTAAATTCAGATGGCTCTTTATCAACAATAGAATCTTCAAATCCTGGAATCATTGAACCACTGCCCAGCACTAACTTAAAATCTTTAGCTGAATTTCCTTCAAACTCTTCTTTATTGATTTTCCCAACAAAATCTATAATTACTTGGTCATCTTTTTTAGATTTCCTTGATACATCTTTCCAATCGCCATATCTTTTTTGGATGTCTGCAATTGCAAGATCAATATCACTATCACTTATAGATATAGACACTTTTTCAAAACTTGTCCACCTGCTTAACTTGGGTTTTATCTCAGGAAAAACTTCAAATGTTGCTGAATAACTTATTGGTTTTTTTGGATCTTCACTTTCAAGATTTATAGTTGGCGAAGATGCAGGACGAATATTGTTTTCGCTTAAGGCTGTTGGGTATGAGCTTTGAATAAGTTCGTTAACAACATCGGCATGAATTGATTGACCATACCTTTGATTTAAAACATCATTTGGAACTTTTCCTTTTCTAAAACCATCAAGTTTTGCTTTTCCTTTAATATTATTAAGCTTCGTTTGATATTTAGAATTATATTCTTCTACTGGAATAGAAACCGTAAGCTTCCTCTCCAAATCTTTTAATTTTTTTAATTTACTACTCATTGTTATACCTAAACATATTGGGGCGAGCGATGGGGTTCGAACCCACGGCCTCCGGAGCCACAATCCAGCGCTCTAACCAACTGAGCTACGCCCGCCACGAAACGAGCTATTATAAATTAAAAATTACAATTATTATTTTTTTTATTATGATTGTTACTGTAGATGCGATAACATTTTTATGGGGAGATATTAAATGAGCACTTTTCTAGACGATACCACAAAATATGTAAATAAAGCTGTAAAGCACTCTGATATATCCGAGGGCTTGGCTAATAAAATAATAATATGCAATTCAACTTATACAGTTCGTTTTGGTGTTCGGTTGAGAGGAGAAATACACACCTTTGAAGGTTGGCGTTCAGTTCACTCAGAACATATGGAGCCTACTAAAGGAGGAATAAGATACGATTTGCAAACCAATGCTGAAGAAGTTGAGGCTTTGGCAGCATTAATGTCATATAAGTGTGCTCTAATTAATGTTCCTTTTGGTGGGTCAAAAGGAGGTCTTAAAATTAATCCATACAAGTGGGAAAAAAGTGAAATAGAAAAAATTACTAGAAGGTTTGCTCAAGAATTAATTAAACGTGATCTTGTAAGTCCATCGCTCAATGTTCCAGCTCCAGATATAGGAACATCATCTCAAGAAATGGCATGGATAGCTGATGAGTATAGAAAAATGCATCCTTCGGATATAAATGGTGCCGCATGTGTTACCGGTAAACCTCCTAATAAAAATGGTTTGCCTGGCAGAGAAGAAGCTACAGGACGAGGAGTTCAATACATAGTTCGAGAGTTTTTTAGGAATCCTGATTTACTAAAAATTGTGAAGCTAGATCATGACCTTTCATCAAAATCTCTTATTGTTCAAGGAATTGGTAATGTTGGGTATCATCTCTCAAAATTTTTAACCGAAGAAGATAATGTTAAATTAATTGGAATTTCTGAATTCAATGGTGGCATCTATAACGAAGAAGGTATAAATGTTGAGCATGCAAAAAAATATTTTACAAAACATAAATCATTTGAAAATTATCCAAAAGGTACGTTTGTAAAAGACTCTTCTCTATTGTTGAAGAGAAAATGTGACATTCTAATACCTGCAGCTCGAGAAAATGTAATTACTGAAAAAAATGCAAATGAGGTATCTGCAAAATTAATTGTAGAGGCTGCAAATGGTCCTATTAGTTATAAGGCAAATCAAATCCTTAATCGAAAAAAGATATTTATTATCCCAGACATTCTGGCAAATGGAGGTGGAGTAGCAGTAAGTTATTTTGAGTGGGTTAAAAATATTCGACATATAAGATTTGGCCGTTTAGAAAAAAGACGAAATCAATTTCAATTAAATAACCTTATTGAAGCTATAGAAGAAATGACAGGTACAAGTATGCCTAAAAAATATAAAGCTAATTTTATAAATGGTATAGAAGAAATCGATTTAGTTAGATCTGGATTGGATGACATGATGATTGATGGATTTCAAAGTGTTAAGAAAGAATTTATAGAAAATGAAAAGATAACAGATTTCAGGACTGCCGCATTCAAAGTTGCAATAGAAAAAATTGCTCTTTCTTATGATTTTATTGGCCTGTAACTAACTTTATTAAATTATTCTGCAGGAAAAAATACTGGTTTAGTATCTGGCTCCCAGACATCATACTTGTGCATCGCTTTTTGAAATAACTTTGATTCAACAAAAGAATCAAGTAATTTTTTTATTTTGATAATTTTTTGTTGTGCATCAAACCATATTGGATTGGCAATTTTATATTGCCTAATAAAGGGTAAAATTGAGATATCTAATTTGTTAATTTCATCGCCAAAAATCCATTTATTGTTTGAGATCGAATTTTCAAGATCTATTAGAATCTTCAAGCATTCATCACGGTGGTGCTCTAAATCAGCATCATGATATCGTGTTGAATATTTGTATCTATCAAGATGATATTTAAAATTATCATCAAATATAGTTATAAAATGTTCAGTTAATTTATTTTGCTCTTCATTAGTTGAAGCAAAAATAGACTTTTGCGCAACTACCCAATTAATAATATCCATGCTTTCATCAATAACTCTATCTTTCAATAAAAGAACAGGAACTGTTCCTTTGGGTGATATCTCAAGCATATGCTCAGGCTTATTTTTTAATCTTATTTCTCTTATTTCACAACTAATATTACCAAGTAATATTGCCATTCTTGCTCTCATGGCATATGGACATCTTTTAAATGAATAAAGAATTGGCATTATGATTTAATTTGAACTTCTTCTTTAGGCCCAATATGTTTCTGATTTCTTTTTTTTGCTAAATCCACCTGCTTTTGGCGACTCATATATCTAGATTTTTGCTCTTCTGAAGTTTGGTAATAGCATGTAGGACAAGCCACTCCACGAATATAAAGTTTTGATTTTTTATCTTCTTCGGTAATGGGCATTCTACAACCATGACACATATCATAACTACCCTCAGATAAATCATGTTTAACTGAAACCCTATCATCAAAAACAAAACACTCCCCATCCCACAAAGAACTGTCTTCATCAACTTCTTTAAAATAATTTAAAATTCCACCCTTTAAGTGACTAACATTTTTAAAGCCTTCTTTTATCATCATAGAAGATGCCTTTTCACATCTAATGCCTCCAGTACAAAACATGGCAATTTTCTTATTACTCTTATCTTCCTTGGTAAAATTTTGATTTTTAACCCAATCAGGGAAATCTCTAAATTTTATAGTGTTTGGATTAATGGCGTTTTTAAATGTTCCAATCGAGTATTCATAATTATTTCTGGTATCTATTAAAATTGTATCTTTATCTTCAATTAAGCTATTCCAGTTTTTAGGTTCTACATATTCTCCAACTACTTCGTTAGGGTTGATTGAGTCATCTCCAATCGTAACTATTTCATTTTTTAATTTAATTTTAAGTCTTACAAAAGGATTGATCTCAGAATGAGAAAATTTGATATCAATATTTTTGAACCCTTTAATTGATCTAATATATTCAACAGCTTTTTGGAGATTTTTTTGCTCTGCTGATATGGTTCCATTGATACCTTCTTTACCAACCAAAATAGTTCCATATATTTTAAGTTGCTTAAACCTCTTTCTAATTTTATTTTGAAGAGTATTAGGATCATCTACTGATGAAAACTTATAAAGAGCAGCTACTGTATACATGACACTATTTTACTACAAGAAAATGGCGCGCCTGAAGAGATTCGAACTCCTGACCCACTGCTTAGAAGGCAGTTGCTCTATCCAGCTGAGCTACAGGCGCGTGGTATATTTTTATGACCGCAAAAATTCTAGATGGTAAAAAATTAGCTTCTTTAAGTGAGGAAGATATCAAAAAAGAGGTTTCGGAACTTGCTAAACATGGAATAAATCCGACACTTGCAACCATCCTTGTTGGAAATGATCCAGCATCAGAGACTTATGTCAGAATGAAAAGGAATACTTGTAAAAAAGTTGGCATGAAATCAATCGCTGTTGAACTTCCAGAATCTACAACTACAGAAGAGTTGCTTAGAACAATTGAAGAACTGAATAATAATCCTGATGTCCATGGAATTTTATTGCAACATCCAGTTCCATCTCAAATTGATGAAAGAAAATGTTTTGATGCTATTGATATAGAAAAGGATGTAGATGGTGTCACTTGTTTGGGCTTTGGAAATATGTCTATGGGTTTAGATGCTTATGGCTCATGTACTCCTGCTGGCATTATAAGACTAATACAGCATTATGAATTAGATATACAAGGCTTAAATGCTGTTGTTGTTGGCAGAAGCCCTATTTTAGGAAAACCAATGGCTATGATGCTGCTTAATCTAAATGCAACAGTAACCATATGTCATTCAAGAACACAAAATATTGAAACCATTATTAAAAGTGCAGATTTAATTGTTGGAGCAGTAGGAATACCCAAATTTATAAAAACTGACTGGATTAAACAAGGTGCTATTGTTATAGATGCTGGATTTCATCCTGAAAAATGTGGTGATATTGATTTGGATCAAATGGACAAAATATCTTCAGCATACACTCCAGTACCAGGTGGAGTTGGTCCAATGACAATAAATACATTAATACTGCATACTATGCAGTCTGCAAAAAAATTATTAAATAATTAATCTTTTATTTCTTCTGTTGTTTCAGAAGTATCTGCATCTAATTCAGCCTCAATAACCTCGCCTTCACTTTCTTCGGTTACGTCATTATTTTCATTCTCTTTAAATGGAAAAGGTTTTTTATCCGTTTGGAATAATAGGAAAGCCAAAGTATCATGAAAAAATTCAATAAGATGAGAATTAAAGTTTGCTATCGATGCATTTGGTTTTGATGTAAATAAATAAAATAGAAATTGTATTATTGCCACTCCTATAGATATGGTAAGTACAAAATTAATTACAAAACCATAAAAAAACATAAATACGAATCTAATCCATTTACTTGTTTTTAAAATTTCTTCTTTGTCTATTTCTATTTTACTCATAATTTTTATCCTAGTATGTGAATTCTACATCAACTTCATGAGGATTATTCACAAGATCATCAATAAATGTTTTAGATGATGCGTTATTGAAAACAATATTATATAGAGAATCTACCAGCGGCATACTTATATTTAAGTTAGCAGATTCTGTTTTTATGACCTCTAAGGTTCTAATACCCTCAGCAACTTGACCAACTTTTAGCTTAGCTTCATCTAAACTTAGTCCTTCGCCTAAATTCATTCCAAGTTGAAAGTTTCTAGATAAATTGGAGGTACAGGTAGCAACCAAATCGCCCATACCAGCAAGTCCAAGAAAAGTTATAGGATTTGCACCTTTTGCAACTGCAAATCTACTCATTTCAGCCATACTTCTTGTAAGAATTAAGCCAACGGCATTCTCACCAACTTTCAGAGATTCAGCGATACCACAAATAATTGCATATATATTTTTAAGGGCTCCTGCTAACTCAACACCCTGAATATGATCTAAAAGGATCTGATTTAATTCCTTTTGTGCAAGAAATAATATGAGCTCCCCCTTCTATCATTGGCGAAATTCTTTTTACTATATTTTCAAATATTAAACTTGGAGTAGCTATTAAAATAATATTTGCATTCTTAATCACTGATTCTAGATTCTCTGAGGCTTCAATATTTGATGATAGCTGAAGCTCAGGATGGTATATGGCATTTGCTCCTTCTGAATTAATTCTAAGAGCCTGGTCTGAGTCTCTAACCCATAAAGAAACATCGTAACCATTAGATGCCGCAATGTTTGCCAAAACAGTTCCAAAGCTTCCACCACCTAAAACCGCAATTTTTTTTATTGTACTCATAGCTAAGAGAGGTACTTATCCAGCTGTCTCAAATATTTTGATGGATCTTGAGGTGATCCACCTTCAGCTATAACAGCATAATCATAGAGAAAATCTACAAATGAATTAAATTGTTTGCCTTTCATGTCCTTAAGCTTTTTAACTAATTTATGCTTCATGTTAATTTCAAAAATTGGGTTAGATGAACCCAATGTTTGACCAGAAGCTTCAAGTATTTTTCTTAACTGAGCTCCAGGCTCATGTTTAGGCAAGACAATGCAAGAGGCAGAATCTGTTAAACGTTTGCTAATAATTACATCAGAAACTTTATCATCTAAATGTTTTTTAATTTTTGCCAGAATATCCTGATCTACTTCTGAAACCTTTTTTGTTTCATCTTCATCTGAAATATCTTCTTTAGCTACATTTACAAGTTCTTTTCCTTGATATTCCATTAATCCAGCCATAACCCACTCATCAATTCTGTCTGTTAAAAGTAGAACCTCTATTCCTTTTGATTTTAAGCCCTCGATATGAGGAGAATTGGCTGCAGCTTCATATGTATCAGCTACACAGTAATATATTTTATCTTGGTCATCACTCATTCGTTCTAGATAATCATCAAGACCTTGGTCACTGCCTTTGCTATTTGCGTAAGTTGAAGCAAATAGTAATAAGCTTGCTATTAAATCCTTGTTCTCTCTATCTTCTGCTGGGCCTTCTTTTAAAACTAACCCATATTCATTCCAAAACTCCTTATATTTATCAAAAGAATCTTTTTTAAGGGCTTTTAAAGAATCAAGCATTCTTTTTGTAACAGCCTTTTTGATGGTGTCTACAAGATGATGTTCTTGGAGGATTTCTCTAGAAACATTTAAAGGCAAATCATTAGTATCAATAATACCTCTAACAAATCTCAAATATAGTGGTAAAAAGTTTGAGGCATCATCCATAATGAAAACCCGCTGGATATAAAGTTTTACGCCTCTAGGAGACTCACGATTCCATAAATCAAATGGTGGTTTTGAGGGTATATATAATAAATTTGTATACTCATTTTTTCCCTCAACTTTATTATGAGCCCAAAGCAATGGATCGTCTTGGTCAAAAGTGATGAATTTATAAAATTCTTTATACTCATCATCTTTAATTGATCTTTTAGACTTTAACCAAAGCGCATCAGCGTCATTTATTCTTTTTGGCTCACTATCTTCGCCAATTAAATTTAGAGGGAAATTAATATATTGAGAATACTTTTCGAGCAAAAACCTAACTCTTCCTTCTTCAGCAAACTCACTATTTTCATCGTTTAAATAAATAATGATGTCGGTACCATTAGTTTCTTTTGAAACTTCAGAAAGTTTATATTTTTCTTCACCTGAACTTTCCCACATGATGGCTGAATCAGAATCTTCAAATACAGATTTTGAAATAACTTGAACTTTATCGGCGACCATAAACACAGAATAGAAACCAACACCAAACTGACCAATTAAATTAGAATCTTTTTTCTTGTCACCTGTAATATTTTCTAAAAAAGATGCTGTTCCTGATCTTGCTATTGTTCCAATATTAGAAACTATTTCATCTTCATTCATTCCTATGCCGTTATCCGAAATAATAATCTTGCTCTCTGATTTTAAAACTTGCACATCAATTTTTAGGTCCTTTGTATACTTAGCAATAGACTTATCTTCTACAGACTTAAATCTAAGTTTATCTATTGCATCTGATGCGTTAGATACAAGCTCCCTTATAAAAATTTCTTTATTAGAATAAAGAGAATGAATCATCAGCTTTAAAAGCTGCTTAGTTTCTGTTTGAAATGATTTAGTTTTTGATCTTGCCATGTTAATCCTCTCTAATGTTCTTTAAATAATATTAAACAACGAAAATTCAAGTGCTAATGGATCTATAGATATGTAACTCTCACAATTTGAACAACTGAAACTATAAAAATTACAAGGGTATTAAATACACTAAGGTTGTGAAAAAACTTAAATAATTTATCCCAGCCCCTGTCTCTAGCGATATTTGTTAGAGGTATGATGACATACCCAATAAATGCAAATGCTACAGCAATAAGAGCAAAATAAACATCGATAGTTTTAAAGAACAAATAACTTATTAATAAAGCTACCAAAGCAATTAGTAAAATTAATAAATAATATCTTGGAAAAATTTTTCTTAAAAAATTGGAAGCATTTTGATCATCAAGAACTTTGAATACGACTGGTGCTGTAAGCAATACTTGAGCAAATATTATTCCTAAAACTAGTGAATAGCTTAATATTAAGAGACTTAAGACAACTATATTCATAACTAAGTGGCGGTCCGACGGGGAATCGAACCCCGAACGCCGCCGTGACAGGGCGGAATTATAACCGTTTAACTACCGGACCACTTATTA
>RGHK01000131.1 GCA_010024215.1 Pseudomonadota bacterium
ATCTTTTGACAAATTGTTAAAATATAAATTAATAGATACAAAGGTTGAGTCTATTAAAAATTCAAATTCTTACAATGTTAAGGAAGCTCCAAAAATATCAAGTAAAACAAAAATTGATTCAAATTGGGCGCCTTCATCAGAAGCTACTGAAATTCTTAAATTAGGAGGGATTTCAGAAAGCTTTTATCTGGATAAATTAAAAGAATATAAGCTTTATTGGCTGGAGCGAGGACAAGAAAGAAATAACTGGAACACATCTTTTATTGACTTTATTAGAAGAGAATGGGCAAAAGAACAAAGTTCAAACAAAGGTTTGCCTTATGTGATTGATTCAAATTGGATTCCAAGCGATGATGTTTATGATATTCTTGAGCTTTCTGATATATCAAAAGAATCAGCATCTAAATATTTGCCAGAATTTATTTTATATTGGAAAGAGAACGGATCAGCTTTTACAACATGGAATTCAAAATTTATAGAGCATGTTAAAAGAAGGCATTTAGGAGCTGATAAAATTAATGACAATGAAAAAAATAAAAAATATATTGAACCAGGAAAATATAAAAAAGATTTCTCATCAAGAAAAAGTGACTCCTCTTGGGCATCAGAAATTAACCTCGACTAAAGAAGAATACATTGAATGTATTGATAATTTGTTCCTAAAACTTGAATTAGCCTATCACTATCAGTTTTATAAAGTTTTTGGAACTGACGACAGACTAAATGAGGGCAAAAAACTATGGGCATTAAGTCTAAAAAAATTTACAGTCCAGGTTATTAATAGTGCAGTAGAAAATGTCATTGTGTCTCAATCATATCTACCAACACTTACTGATTTATTGAAATCATGTGCTGATATTAATAACCAAGATGGTTTTCCATCTGTTGAAGAAGCATATATTGAAGCAAGAAAATCATTTTCCCCTAGAAAAGAATATTCCTGGAGTCACCCTATTGTCTATTACACTGGAAAAAAAATCGGCTGGAATCTGATAGAAGATAAAGATACAAAAGAATTATTTTTATCCTTTAAAAGAATTTATAATCGTCTTAAAGAAATGGCATCAGAGGGCCATGAGTTTATAATTCAATATCAAGAAGAAAAACTAGAATCTAATCCTCTCAACAAGAAGCTATTTGAAAGCTTAAGAAAAAAACACAATATTTAAAAATAGATTGAACCTTTATCCTAAATGTTCTGTCTTATGTTTTTTAGTTTAATGTGTACACTGTAAACATTGGAATGGTAAAATAATTTTATGACAAAAAATATAAGAATATCTCTATATATATTAGTTCCAATTTTGTTGTGGATGATTTCCGGCTTTTTTGTATCAGATGCTAAGGAAATAGAAGGAGTTAAAAATAAACTTTTTACAGTAGGAACTCTGCAAAGTAATGCTGTTAAATATCAACCAACAATAAAATTAAAGGCTACATCACAATCTGAAGCAAGAGTTAACGTTAGGGCAAAAACATCAGGTGAAGTTGTAAAAATAGGTTCAAAACAAGGTGAGTTTGTACAGAAAGACTCTATATTATGTAGCTTAGGAATTGTTGAGTTAAATAGAACTGAAGTAAAAGCGCCCTTTGAAGGCTTTATAGAACAAATTGTAAAACCTGGAAATTTTCTAGAAAGAGGTCAAGTCTGCGCAACAATTATTCAACTTAATCCAATTATCTTTTCTGCAGAAGTACCTGAATTTAATATTAATAAAGTTGAGACTGGTCAAAACGTAACTATTAAACTTATCACTGGGGAGATTATTGAAGGTAAATTAACTTTCGTATCAAAAAGCGCATCCCCTTCCACTCGAACATTTAAGGTTGAGTCACAGATTCAAAATAAGAAAGGAATGATTAGAGACGGAATAACTACTGAGATGATCATTAAAACAAATCAAGTTAATGCACATAAAATATCTCCTTCAATATTATTGTTAAATGATAATGGAAAAATTGGTGTGAGATCTGTCGAAAATAATAAAGTGATATTTCATAATGTAACGATATTAGAAGACTCTGAATCTGGTTTATGGATTTCAGGAATTCCCAATAATATTGAGCTAATAGTCCAAGGACAAGGATTTGTTGAAGATGGACAAGAAGTCTTAATAAACAGACTATGACAAAAATTATAGATTTTGCTTTAACAAAAGCAAAAACAACTTTAATGATTGCCTTTATGGTAATCATTGCAGGTTCATATGCCAGACAAGAAATATCAATTGCTGCCTCTCCAAATGTTCAGCTGCCATTTATTAGTGTTTCTGTCTATTTAGATGGAGCTTCACCTAGTGATACATCAAGGTTAATAGCTAAACCTCTTGAAAATAAACTTATGACAGTTTCTGGAGTTAAAAGTATTAGCTCTAGAAGCACTCTAAGTTTTGCAAGAATATTCCTTGAATTTGAAGTTGGCTACGACATGGACCAAGCACTTGTAGATATTAAACAGGCTGTTGAAGAAACTAAATATGAACTTCCGAGGGAAGCTGAAGATCCTCAAATTTCTGAGTATTCTGAAGCAAGTTTCCCGGTAATGAACATCAGTATCATAGGAAATAGTTCAATACGACAAAAGGTATTCTACGCAAAAGAATTAAAAGATAAAGTTGAAAGCTTAGAAGAAATTTTAGAAGCTAATCTTTCGGGTGCACCCGAGGAAGTTCTTGAGGGTGTTATTAATAAATCGCGTATGGAATCATATGAGGTTACTTTAAGTGATATTTACTATTCAGTAGCAAATAATAATCTTATTATTCC
>RGHK01000132.1 GCA_010024215.1 Pseudomonadota bacterium
GGTGATGGATATTATTACGGACATGGTGGTGATGGTATTGTCCAATTATTTGCTATATGGGCAATAACACTCTTTGCAACAACTTTCTATGCTACAAGTGGAATCAGTATCGTCACAGGAATGACATTATTTACAATTCAAAGTCTGGCGATGGGCTTTTTGCTAGGAATAATAATGTTAGAGATGGATGAAAATGATGGTATAAAAGCCCTAAAATTAGTTTTATTGATAACAATATTAGCTGGATTTATTGGGTATAGCGATATTTATTCCTTTGCCGAAAACATGATATTACAAGTAATTCTTCTTTTTGCTTTACTTGGAATGATCGTATTTAGTTTGATAAGAAATTTCATGGCATTCAGCAGACAAGCTATAAGAATAAAAGCTATTTTTGGGCATTTGAAATAGCCTTTACAATATATCTTGATATGATTAATCTGTTATTAGAGATATTAGACGCAATGTCTAATTCCTAGAAATATAAGAGGAGCAATATGTCAGTTTATAAATGCAATGAATGTGGAATGTCCGTTAGCACATCATGCGGTGAATGCAATCAACCACTAGTAGATGGGTATCTAGACCTAGACGACGGCACTAAGGTTCAAATATCTCAATGTAAGCAAGCTGAATGCTCTAATTATGATGGAAAGATAAAATCTCCACTATGTTGTGGAAATGATATGACCTGCGCTATTTAATTTTTAGAGCCTCTTTAAAAATTTATTTGATAACCAAGCTTAAGTGTACTGTCAAAAACTTTACTTGACGTAAGCTCTATATAAGCGGCACTTCTATTATTGATATTATATAAAACGCCAGCACCATATTTCTGATCTGTTTCTTCATCGAGAACGTATTCAACCACAGCGGGGCATATTTGATTTTCCGGGCATGGCTTTAAAATTACTTCAGACTCTTTTGAGTAATCCATAAAAATTTTACCCTCCCAGTTATTACTATCGCCAAACCTTATCCCTGCAATAAAATGAGCTTGAGCATCATCTTCAGAAAAAGAATTAACCTTCCCATCTATAGCAACACTTTTTACTCCAAGTTCACCATACACATCAAAAATATTCTTTACTCCAAGATTTATGCCTTTTGCTGATATATTACTGAAAAGGTCACCTATGCCAATTTGAGCACCAAGTCTTGCACCATTAATGATTCGGTCATATGAATCATTTTCGGTATCTACTCCTTCAGCCCTTCTTTCAACAACTGCATAGAGAGGACCAGGAAGCTCAAAGGAAATTTTTGCGCCAATACCCGTTTTATCTGATTGAATAAGATCAATCCCAATAGAAGTATATTTATATTCATTGGGTTCTCTGCCAAGCCGGCCTTCTTCAGATACAGAATTAATTGTGAATATGAAAATTAATAAGAAATTTAATATTTTCATAATAAGAATGTTATCAGAACAAACCTATCAAAGGAACAAATAAGGAAAAACTATTAAGTTCTTACTCTTCCCTTTTTGCGCAATCTTATAGATTCAGGGGTTACTTCTACCAGCTCGTCATTTTCTATAAACTCTAATGCTTGTTCTAGTGTATGTCTTACGTGAGGAGTAAGTATTAAATTTTCATCTGTACCTGCGGCTCTGATATTTGTGAGTTGTTTTGCTTTAGTAGGATTGACTGGCAAATCGTTATCTCTTGAATGCAACCCAACTATTTGCCCTATATAAACATCTTCACCATGTCCTAAAAATAATTTCCCACGATTTTGAAGATTAAATAATGCATAGGCAAGAGTTTTGCCAGCAATCATTGAATACATGACCCCGTTTGATCTTTTGGCTATCTCACCAGCCTTAACGGGACCATAATGATCAAAAACGCTAGTCATAATTCCGGTTCCACTAGTTATAGTAAGAAAGTGAGATCTGAATCCTATAATGCCTCTTGATGGCGCAATAAACTCAAGTTTGACTCTACCTTTGTTATCCGGCTCCATGCTTTTTAATTCAGCCTTTCTAGGTCCAAGTTCTTCGATTACTGCTCCCTGATGCGTTTCTTCTACATCTATAACTATCTGTTCGTATGGCTCATGAATTTCACCATCAATCTCTTTTTGAACTACTTGAGGTTTTGATATCGCTAACTCAAAACCCTCTCTCCGCATTGTTTCTATAAGAACTGATAAATGTAGTTCTCCTCTGCCCGAAACAACAAATTTATCAGGACTATCGCCTTGAACAACTTTAAGCGCAACGTTAGATATTAATTCTTTTTCTAGTCTTTCTTTAATATTACGAGATGTTACAAATTTTCCTTCCCTCCCAGCAAAAGGTGAATCATTTACTTGAAAAGTCATACTAACAGTTGGCTCATCAACTGATAGTGGAGGCAGGGCTTCGACTTTTGAAGGATCACAGACAGTATCTGAAATATTTAATTTATCTATACCAGTAATACAAACTATTGAACCAGCCTCTGCAATTGGAACTTCTACTCTATCTAATCCTTCATAACCCATAACTTGAAGAATTTTTCCTTTTCTTGTTTTACCTTCTCTGTCTATAACTACTACTTGCTCATTAGGTTTAATTGAACCTTGTTTGATTCTCCCTATACCAATAACACCAACATAGTTGTTGCTATCCAATGCACTAATTTGTAACTGCAATGGCCCATCTATTTTTACCTCAGGAGATGGAACTTTTTCTATAATCATATTTATTAATGGAGTCATATCTGATGACATCTCATCTGGTTCAAGACCAGAAACACCCTCAATTGCAGACGCA
>RGHK01000133.1 GCA_010024215.1 Pseudomonadota bacterium
CACTTTTTGTATAAGTCATCATCCCAACGTTGCCAATGGATCGGATTTTGATCATGCTGTTTCAGATATGCACTTGTTTCAAGTCCCAAGTTGTTTTGGTTGATATTAAAGTCAGTAGTACATGAAAAAAAAATAAACAAAAAAAATACTACCAAGTAGGTATTAGGAAAAGTAACATTCTTTTGATTTTTAATCATTGGCTTTTACTTTTTGAACACGGTTCATGTTGGCCCGTTCTGTTTCACGCAATAATCGAATCAATTAATTTTTATTTCTGTTAACGCCTGATTGTTTATTGCTACAAGTAAATGTGTATTATTACCTACCTTTATAGGCCTTATATTCCTTACGTCTCCATGCAAAACCAAACCAGATTTTCTCGGAGTTTGAGCAGAAAACCCACCTTTTCCATCTCCTTTTAGCCAAAGACCATAACTGGCATCATTTCTAGGGGTCTCTACTTCAGAATTATAAAGATTACCTGCTACAATGGCGTCTAGATTTCCGTCATCGTCAACATCTTTTACAACAACGGCGTTAATATTCGAAAACTGAGCTCGATAAGGAAGTGGACTTACTTCAAACTTACCACCAATGTTTTCTAAATAAACACTAGAAAAGGAGGTGATTTCGTATTTTAAAGATTCATCCAACATTTTTGTGGAGTAAATCTGCTCTAGTGATGCAATGGCAAAGCTATTATAATCTTTAAACTTATCTATAATAGCCGGTATTTGCTCAGATGAGCATTGTCTTCCCCTTACAGGGTACTCTGTTCCATCATAATCATAGCTCAAAACAATATCAAACGTAGAATTTTTATCAAAATCGTTTAAATAAACTCGAAAAGGTTTCTCTTCTGAAGCTTTGTATTTATAGTTAAGCCCTAAGTTTCCAGCAATAAGGTCTATATCTCCATCATTGTCAAAATCACCTTTTTCAATATCAAACCACCAACCGTATTGTTTTTTCTCAAAAACTTGGTTTGTAATTTCTACAAAAGACTTTCCAGAATTATTTTTAAAAACCCTAATAGGCATCCATTCGCCTGCTATGATTAAGTCGTCCCATCCATCGCCGTCAAAATCAAGCCAATTTGAGGTGGTAACCAATCCTATATTTTTGAGTTTGATTAATTTTTGATCTGTGACATCTACAAATTTAATTTCAGTATCAGTACTTTGATTCTCTAAAATTCTAGAACTAGCTGGGTAAGGGTATTTTTTAGGAGTAAGTCTTCCACCAATAAATAAGTCTAAATCTCCATCATTGTCAAAATCATTAGAAGATATCTCAAGGCCACTTATCCTTGTATCAGGAATGGAAGAAGTATTCCTAATAAAAATAAGACTCCCTTTGTTTTCGTAAAAACGATCTTCATATGCTCTGGAGTCTTGTTTATATTCATTTCCCCCACTTGCAATGTATACATCTTGATCTCCGTCATTATCAGCATCAAATATTTGAATCCCTAAATCTTCATAGTGCCTATCTTTGTCAAAAGCTGGAATTTCAACTTTTTTAAATGTTCCATTTTCTTCTTGAATATACATAGCTGTTGGTTGTCCAAATGCTCCTCCAACAATATAGTCTTCAAGACCGTTACCATTTAAATCTCCTACAGCCAAGGCTGGACCCAATGTAGAATTTTTATGAGGAAGCAATATCTCGTCCTTAAAATCGTCATAAAGATTTTCCTTATGAACATATGGGTCTTCTTGAGTCAAGGTTTCAAATTGTAACTTGTCTTTGACTTGATTTTCTTTTGAAATATTCTCCTTTAAAAGGGCATTGTAAGAAATGGTATGATAAGAATTTATTTTAACATTTTTTAGTTTAGACTGCATCCCGTCTGGCCATTCTATAATTACTTCATCAATCTTAGATGCATTACCTAGTCCAAAATGCAATCTAGGGGAGACTGATGAAAGGTAGCCTCGTGAAAGGCTTAATTCGCGCATTTGGTATTGATTATCAGATGTTTTAATGTGTACCCTAGTCCCTACAGGCAATTGGTTGGACTTTCCTTTTATGTTAAAGGCAACAAAATTAGAATTGGAATTATTGTTTCTATATACTCCAGCTACATCCAATAGATTATTTACAACCAAATCTAGGTCGCCATCATTATCCAAATCACTGAATATTGCGCCGTTTGAAAATGTTTTTTCATCCAGACCCCATTTCGTGCTCATATTTTCAAATCCTTTCTCCTTTTTGTTTTTAAAAATATAGTTTGAAACCCTTTTGGACGGCATTTTTTCTAAATAAGTTAAAAGCTGAACTTCTTCTTCTTTATTCTTGTAGTTGGGATCATTCTCCATTTTATCGAAGAAATCTCTATACTTAGCATAAAAATCTTTATCGTTCACATTTCTTCGCTTTCCATTGGTTACAAATAAATCTTGCCAACCATCATTATCAAAATCTGCAAATAATGATGCCCAACTCCAATTAGTTGAGGATACACCAGCCCAAACGGCAATGTTGCTAAAATTTGGTAAATGACCGTTTAAATTCCCTTGGTTTAATTGTAAGGAATTTTGCATATACTGGTGATGTAAACCTAAATCAACAGTCCGATAAAAATCAAAACGATTCATGGATAGCATGTTCGTTTTTGAATTAAAATTATCTGGAAAATTCATATCAAGTTGAAAGATATCAATCCAACCATCATTGTTAAAATCCGAAGCATCAATGCCCATTCCAAATTGTGAAGTCTGTTTA
>RGHK01000134.1 GCA_010024215.1 Pseudomonadota bacterium
TCATAAACATTCCAAGCAAGCTTGAATGAGTCTTCAAGTAGCTGATCGGCTTGAATAAATGTCTTTTTCATCTGCAAATGCTATACGAGTACGTACGTTATAACAACACGTACTCGTATAAATCTTTTGAATTAATAGCTTTTTCTTACTCTTAAGATAAATTGTCTTGGTGGTATTAACTCAATACCAGTTCCAGCAACACCAAAGACATCAGTCATTGCTGAGTTTACTCCATCCTTGTCTGATGCATTTAAGATCATAAAATCAATACCAGCACTATCATTAATTTCTAAACTGGTTGTAAGGTTAACAATAGTGTATGAGTCCACTTGATCAACAAACGGACTATTAAATACTCTTTGCTGGAAATCACCTCTATGAACAACTTCAGCAGTAGCTCTCAATGGAACTCCTGATTTTAATTCTCCATTATATTGAAGACCAAAATTTGCTGTAAATTCTGGGCTTTTTGCCAATCGATTGCCTTTAATATTTTCTCTTAGTGCATATCTTTGGGGCTCTTCACCAAAGAAGTATAGCTCTGATTTAATATTATCTAATGCCTCATAATCTGAAGTTATTTCAGTATCTAGAGTAGAAAGTCTTAGATCCATTGACAGAGAATCAGATAAAATACCAATTAACTCTAATTCAATGCCGCTCATTTCTGATTCAGGTATATTTGCTACACCACCTCTGTAAACATCAGGATCAGTTGATTGGAATTGCAGATTTTCATAATCATACATAAACGCAGATACATTTGCTCTCATTCTTCCTTCCATCAAATCAGTTTTTAAGCCAAGCTCAAATGCATCAATAATCTCACTCTTAAATAAAGGATAGATAAGTTGTGGTGCAGGCTGTGCTCCAAAGTTTTGCTCATCATCAACAGGATAACCAAATGTCAGATTACTACCACCAGGTTTAAAACCTTTTGTATAAGATGCATAAACCATAGTATCGCCATCAACATCATACTCAACCGCAAATTTTCCAGTTTTTTCATCAATCTCGTCTTCGATTAAGTATTTTTGAAGACCAAAGAAATTTGTAACGTCACTAGAGAATGAATCTTCGGTATATCTCATTCCAACAATATATCTCAAGTTATCTTGAGCGTTATATGTAGCCTGTCCATATACAGAAAGAGACTCTCTAGAAGGATATGCTTCTGAAACAAACCCAAGCTCAGCATTAAATGCTGCAAAACATATTCCTGCAAAAGGATTTGTTGCACAGATTGGATCATGAACATATGGCGTGAAAGCACCATCCATTAAATCAACCTGTTTAATATTATTGACATCTTTAACCTCGTAAATAGCATTCGCAATTTTATGATCGAAATATAAAGCACCAATTATCCAATCAATCTTCTCATTAATTGGTTCATTTGAAATTAGGTTAACTTCTAAAGTTTTAGTATCAACTATCGAAGTTTCAGGTCTATACTCAGCTGCTATATATGGTATTCCTTCAAGAGGACCAGAGCCATGAACATCACCAAAATTATGTCTGTCATTGTCACGACTGACATAAATATCATCTTCTTGAATACTTCCAAGTATCTTTAAATCTGCAAAACCAAGCTCAACATTTAATATTGCAGCAAGGACTTCTGATGAAAGTTGATAATCTGAAGCTGAATCTTGAGCAAGCCTTCTTGGGTTTGGAGTTGGGTCATCTAAACCCTTCATTGCTGCTCCGTTATTATCAGCATCAAAGAACTGTCCAAACACTCTTAAAGAAGTAGTATCAGAAATATCAAAAAACCAATCAGATCTAAAACTAACATGATTAGCATCGTCAAGATCTTGTCCATTTAGGATGTTTTTACTAAAGCCATTTCTGTCTGTAGAAACAATTGACATTCTTGTTGCCACTTTATCTGATAAAGGAACATTTACAGCACCTCTAAACTTAATTAATCCGTAATTACCTAGGGCTAAATCTGTTTTACCTTTTGTTTCATCAAATGAAGGTTTTTGACTAATAACATTAATGGTTCCACCGGTTGAATTTTGACCGAATAATGTGCCTTGGGGACCACGTAATACTTCAATCCTTTCTAAATCAATAAAATCAGTTCTCAAAGAAAACTTTGAAGCAATGAAAATTCCATCCATGTGCAAAGCAACAGATGGTGCAGCTATAGCATTCTGGTTAGTTTCATCACCAACACCTCTTATTGAGATAATAGTTTTGTAACCTTCATTTTTTGCAACAGTTACGCCCGGTGCAATAGCGCTAAGTCCAACAAAATCTGTGATATTTTTAGTCTCAAGCTCTTCTTCTGTTAAGGCTGTTACAGATAAAGAAACGTCTTGTAGACTCTCATTTCTTTTTTCAGCAGAAACAATCACTTCTTCAATGGCACTATTTTGTGCATATGCATCAAAATTGAGCATGAATAAAGCTGAAAAATACATAAAAGTATTTAATTTTAGAAATTTCATTAGTTATTATCCCCTTGTGCTTATGTAATAAGCTTACTGCAGCACATAGTTATGTTATTAATATATTATTATATTGAAAGCAATTTACATGCCAAAATAACAATGTAAAAATACAAGCAAATTAAGTAATCATGCATTATAAATTGTAGAATTATTATGTAAATTGAATTCCATCAAAATCATGAAAAAAATTATAGAAAAAACCTTTCAACTTGAATCTCATAACACCTCAATAAAGCAGGAGTTTCTTGCTGGATTCACAAC
>RGHK01000135.1 GCA_010024215.1 Pseudomonadota bacterium
AAGTATATAAATTATAGATAGGGAGATTATATTAATATAATATGTAACTTCGCATAATATATATTATGTTTAATTATATGAGTTTTTATTTTAACCTTTAGCAGGCATACCTTTTACTCTTTGTAATGTTATTTCAGTTGCTTTACGTCTGTGAATAGATAATTGTTGATATTCTGAATCATTCCACCAATTATCGGCATCTTCTTCAGTTGGAAATGAAAATATTATGACTCTATCAAACTGTTTAGGTTTGTCTCCTTCAAGACATTCTGGTGAATCATCGAATGTAATAAATGAACCATTATGTTTCTTAAGAAATGGAAAGAAACCTTTTTCATATATTCTATATTCTTCAGAATCATTAATTTTTAAATTAACAACAAAATAAACAGGGATATTATTCATGAGTTTACTCCTTAACTAATTAAATTTATAAAACATTTTATTATGTATATCTAGATTAAAATTTGCACATTTAGTGTAAAATACCACGCTATGGCAAAAGAAGATGCATTAGAATTTGATGGAGAAGTTATAGAAACTCTTCCTAATACAAAATTTAAAGTTAAATTAGATAATGGGCATATTATTACTGCTCACATATCTGGGAAAATGCGTAAACATTACATTCGTATTTTAACTGGAGATAAAGTTAAAGTTGAAATGACTCCATACGATCTTACTGTTGGAAGAATAACCTTTAGAGGCAGATAAATTATCTTATTTTTGCACTCCTGTAATGCATAAAGAAAAAATAAGTAGAAATTGCTGTTAGTAAGTGCCAAATTCCATGTGCTTGAATTAATGAATCAGGTACACAATTAGCATTATCAGGAACTCCAGTTAACCATATAGAAAAAGCTGCAAGATATGATGCCATTCCAAGAAAAAACCATTTATAAGTTCTGCTATAACTAGGTTGATTGGTCGACAATAATCCTGGTAACCAAAATAAAATTATCCACCAGTATTCATTCAGATTATTAAACACCTCATTTGGCATTGTTCCAAAAATCATTAAAACTAAGAAACCAACTAACCCAGAAATTAACCTAAATGATAATGACCAGAACCTAAAAAGAGTTTCAGATATAACCCATAAGCCTATAGATATGCCAAAAAGATTAAAATTAATACCAAGTTCATAATCTGTAAACCATCTTGTAACAGAATAGATAGTTACAATTGAAGCATATATTGAGAGAAATTTATATTTTGACCAATTTGACATCGAATAAATGTTATAAAGCCATGGCAAAATTATGTACATGATCATACTTAGGTTGTCTGCCCACCCTCCCCATTCTGTATTTGTTCCATGCATTAACATTGAACCTGGACCAAGGTAGATAACTACAGATGCGTATAAGACTGAAATTGGATTTATACCGATAAAAGGGTTTTTATTGTCATTCTCATCTTTACACAATGTCCAGAAAATAATTAAACCAACGACCATAAAACCTAAGTTACTTAAAGTATTTACAGGCTCTCTAAAAAGACCGTCAGACACCCTTTCGCACCATCTAGAAGCTTCTCCTATTAAATAAGCATTTTCTATTGATTGAATTAATCCAAATGAGCTAAGAGTAAAAAAAATAACAAGAAATGTTACTGATATAAATAAAGCAACATAAAAAGAGTAATAGTTATTAGTCAACTAAGACAACCTTTCCATCTTTCATAACAAAATAGACATTTTCCATTGTCGAAATATCATCAATAGGATTACCATTTATAGCAATAATATCTGCGATTTTACCAACTTCGATAGAGCCAAAGTTAGCATCGATTCCAAGTAATTTAGCAGTATCAATAGTTGCAGATTTTATTGTTTCTATTTCTGGCATTCCATAATTAACCATATAAACAAATTCTTTCCAGTTCGTACCATGAGGTTGAACACCAGCATCTGTTCCAAATGCTATTTTTACACCTCGCAAATATGCTTTATTAAATGTTTTGCCAATTTGTGGACCAACACTTGCTGCTTTAGGTCTAACAATTTCTGGAAAATAATTATCAATTTTTGACTTATCAGCAACAAATTCTCCAGCTGAAATTGTAGGAACATAATAAGTTCCATTTGCAATCATTAAATCCATTACCTCTTCTGTCATAAAAGTACCATGCTCAACGGAGTCAACTCCAGCAATAACCGCCCTTTTCATTCCCTCTGATCCATGGGCAACACTTAATACACCACCAGTAACGGTTAATTTTATTCCATCAGCCCCATCTTTATATCTTTGTCTAACTGCTGTATAAGCATCATAGGGACCATTAATAACACCATCCTCAGCGACAGGATATTCATAGGAATCTTTATCCTTACCATTTGTTGGGTCTGCATGACCCCCTGTTGTAGCAATACTCTTTCCAGAGGTAAATATTCTAGGTCCGATAATTTTGCCATTATTAATTAAATCTCTTAATGAAATGGCTATCATTCCACTATCACCAACTTGTCTAACAGTTGTAAATCCAGACTTTAACGTTATTAATGCATGTTTAGCTGCAAGAATCGCACTTGTTTCTTTTTCAATTTTTGAGGGCCTGTCTGCTTTTGATTGATATTCTTGACCAAAATGAACATGCATATCCATAAGTCCAGGCATAACAGTCATACCTCTTAGATCAATTAGACTATCACCATCTTTAAGTTTAATAAAACCTTTATCGATAGAGGTAATCTGATTG
>RGHK01000136.1 GCA_010024215.1 Pseudomonadota bacterium
TTAGACCAATCAATATCTATCTTAGATAGATCTTCAAAAATTTTTACAGGGCTTGAACCTCCACTTACTATAAAATTTGAATATCCCTGTGATTTAATATCTTGTTCTAGTAAATTTATTATTTGCTGACTTATTTCTTGCATTAATTTATATATTAATTATTTGAATTGCTTCTGAATGCTCTTCAGAAAAGATACTTGAGACCATAATGAACTTAAGATTTTTTCTGCTGTAATATTTTTTTAATATTTTTGTAACCTTAATCAGCGTAGCGTCATGATCACTTAAATTAGATAAGTAAAAGGGAACAGTTGAACCAACTAATGATAATTGATTAAGAGTTTTTTTATTGCCTGTGAAAGAAAAAATTGGAATTCCGTGAGGCTTTGAATTAGAGATGTAATTAGCTGTCTTTCCGGTTCTTGTAATGGCGATAATACCATCTGCATTAATAGACTCAGCCAAATTTTTTGCAGCTACCCCTATATGCTGCCAATCAGAATTAGGTACAAAGTTTTTTTCATATCCCAAAGTTCTAAATTTTTCTGTTTTCTCAGCAATAGATTTTAAAAGATTTACACATTCTGATGGATATTTACCAACACTAGTTTCACCTGAGAGCATGATTGCATCTGCACCTTCATATATTGCATTAGCTACATCAGTTACCTCAGCTCTAGTAGGAGTTGGATTCTCAATCATTGATTCAAGTAAATGAGTTGCAACGATTGACCTTCTGCCCCACTTAGCACATGCATACATAATTCTTCGTTGAATATTGGGTAAGTCAACCAAACTTGTCTCTATCCCTAGATCTCCTCTTGCAACCATAACACCCCATGCAGCTTTACTAATATCATGAATATTGTCTAAACCTTCTTGGTTTTCGATCTTTGCTATGATTTTTGCATGAGATTTTTTTCTATCAAGAATTTCTTGAAGTTTTTGAAGATCATCTGCATTCCTTACAAAGGATAATGCTATAAAATCAACTTTATTTTTTATACCAAAAGAAATATCTTCAAGATCTTTTGCTGTTAGTGAAGGAAGGTTGACTCTAACACCAGGCAAATTAACGTGTCTTTTTGAACCTAGTTTTCCACCATCTAAAACTTTACACCTTAGAGTTTCAGCATCTTTTGATAAAACCATAAAATTTATGAGGCCATTATCTACAGATATTCTTGAGCCCTCACTCACACTATGAATTAAATCTTTGTAATTAATTTTTATTGAGGAGGTTTCAACATCTACTTCATCACGAACAGTTAAGGTTACCTCTTCTCCTACATTTAACTCCAATGGCAGCTCTGTATCGCCTGTTCTTATTTCAGGGCCTTGTGTATCAAGAAGAATGCCTATTTTTCCTGATTGAATTTTTTGCTCTTTGTTGATTTTATTAATTCTGTCAATAATAACTTTTGCTGATTTATGCGTAGCATGAGACATATTGATTCTTGCAACATTCATTCCATTTTCATAAAGCTTTCTTAAGGCTGACAAGCTTTCAGTAGCTGGACCGATTGTGCATATAATCTTAGTTCTGGTGAAATTCATAATAACCCTTTAAACAGCAGCAAGTATATACCCTTATTGTTGTTTTTATGCAGTTTCTTTGAATGAAATGGATGAAATTTCTTTTATATATTTTGATAAATCAATCATTCTCTTTGAAAAACCCCATTCATTATCATACCAAGCAAGAATCTTGGTTTGATTGCCAATCTGGTATAAATGATTGCTATCAAATATTGATGATGATGGGTTGTGATTAAAATCGGTGCTTACAAGCGGCAAATCACAAACCGAAAGAATATCTTTATAATCTTTATTTGCTGCAACTTTAATTGTCTCAACTAATTGATCAATGGTGAAGTTCTTTTCTGTTTCAAAAGTGAAATCTAGCATAGATACATTTAATGTTGGCACTCTTGTAGCCATACCATTTAATTTCCCATCAAGCTCAGGTATTACTAAGCCTATTGCTTTGGCTGCACCAGTTTTAGATGGAATTATTGAAGCTGAAGCTGCTCTAGCTCTGTACAAATCTGAATGAGCTACATCTAACAAACTCTGATCGTTTGTGCTTGCATGAACAGTATTAACAAGTCCGCTTTTAATAACATAATTATCATTAATAATTTGTGCTAAAGGTGCTAAACAGTTTGTGGTGCACGAAGCATTTGAAATAATAATATCGTCGCTGGTTAACTGTTTATGATTTACTCCATATACTATTGTTTTATCAGGGTTTTGTGCAGGAGCAGAAATAAGAACTTTTTTTGCTCCGGCTTTTATATGACTTGATGCTGCATCTCTTGAAGTAAAAATACCTGTACATTCAAAAACAATATCTATATCCAAATCACCCCATGGAAGATCTTCAGGATTTCTTTCAGAAAAATATTTTATGGATGAGCTGTCAATGATTAACTCATCATTATCAACTTTTATACTATTTTGAATGGCTCCATGAATAGAGTCATATTTTAGCAAGTGAGCATTTGATTCAATCTTGCCTAAATCATTAATTGCAACAAGCTCTAAATCACCACCCTGATTATTTAAATAACCAGCATCAATTAAGTGCCTAGTTATGTTTTTTCCAATTCGTCCAAATCCGTTAATTGCTATCTTCAT
>RGHK01000137.1 GCA_010024215.1 Pseudomonadota bacterium
AAGGGACTTGCTCTCTTTGATAAGAAGCCAATGCCATCATGGGGTTCAGATCTCTCAGGAATTTTCTTTGACACCATTAAGTATTTTGTACGCTCCACAGAGAAGCAGGCCGCAACGTGGGAAGACCTGCCTGATGACATTAAGAACACCTATGACCGTCTTGGAATTCCAGAAGCTGAAAAACAGCGCCTTGTCTCAGGAGTAGCAGCACAGTACGAGTCAGAAGTTGTCTATCACTCGATTCGCGAAGATCTCGAAAAACAGGGAGTCATCTTCCTCGATACAGATAGCGGACTCAAGCAGCATCCCGAACTATTTAAAGAGTATTTCGGAACCGTTATTCCAGTAGGCGATAATAAATTTGCGGCACTCAACACATCTGTATGGTCCGGCGGTTCATTTATCTATGTTCCAAAGGGTGTCCATGTAGATATTCCGCTACAGGCTTACTTCCGCATTAATACTGAAAATATGGGCCAATTCGAACGCACCTTGATCATCGCCGATGAAGATTCCTATATTCATTATGTAGAAGGTTGCACAGCGCCTATCTATAAATCAGATTCACTTCACTCTGCTGTCGTTGAAATCATCGTAAAGAAGGGTGCACGAGTTCGTTACACAACCATCCAAAACTGGTCAAACAATGTCTATAACTTGGTAACTAAGCGCGCAACTTGCGCTGAAGGTGCAACGATGGAATGGGTCGATGGAAATATCGGCTCTAAGGTCACGATGAAGTACCCAGCCGTCATGTTGATGGGACCGCATGCAAAGGGAGAAACTCTGATCACGGACTTACGTAACCATGTTGCTAAGCAAATTGGTGCTATCGCAAAGCCTCGTCAGATTTTAGTTGTCGCAGAACTTCCAAAGACCCGAAGCGGTAAAATCATGCGCCGTTTATTAAAAGATGTTGCCGAAAACCGCCAAGTGGGAGATGCAACTACATTGGCAGATCCCAATGTTATGCGCTTGATTTCTGATGGATTACAGTCTTCAAAAGATGAGGATTAGAGACGCACACCAAGGTATTTGTTTGTAAGTGTGATCAGCTCAATTTCATTTTTTAATACGCCAATTTTCTTACCGGCGACAGAACCATCTGCTGCAATAAACCAAGTAACTGGAACGCCTGGCCCAAATATAGATTTTGAAATTCCAAAACCTATATTAATCAGAGACTTTAGAAAGGTTATTACTGATTATTTAAATGATAAATTTAATGGCAATACTTCTTTTCTACAAATTGTAAAAAATTCTGCATTTTGTTCTGAAGAAAATGAAATAATTAGCGACAATTATAAGATCACAAAATCTCAAAAAATTAGTATTATTCCTCCAATTGGAGGCGGTTAATGCTACACACTAAAATTATAGATACCCAAAAAGAACAAATTAAAATTTCAGACGCAGAACAATTTATTGCCTCATCAAAATTTGGAGCAAATATATATTTTACAGGCACCGTTAGAAATCTTAACGATAATAAAGAAGTAACCGGAATTACCTATGATAGTCATGATGAAATGGTTATTAAAAGTTTTGAGGAAATCTATAATGAAACTGAACAAAAATTAAATATTCAAGATAAAGCAGTTTTTATTGAACATGTTAAAGGATATGTAAAGTTAGGTGAGATGAGCATAATCATTGCTGTTGCCTGCAAACATAGGGACCAAGCATATGTTTTATCTAGATATATTATTGAAGAAATAAAAAAAAGGACTCCAATTTGGAAAAAAGAACATTATATAAATGAAGACAGCCAGTGGTTAAAAGGCAACCCAATTAAAACTTAAAATGATTTTTAGACAACTATTTGATAAAATTTCAAGCACTTATACTTATCTAATTGCATCAGCTAAAGGACGTGAAGCTTTAATTATAGATCCGGTATTAGAAAATGTTGATCAATATATAAAACTATTAAATCAATTAGATTTAAAATTAGTTAAAGTCATTGATACGCATATACATGCAGATCATATTTCAGGAATTGCTGAACTTAGAGATAAAACAAATTGTGTAACCGTAATGGGAGATAAAACTCCTGCAGATGTTGTTGCAATGAGAGTGTCAGATGAAGAAAATATTAAGATTGATGGAATAGATCTAAAAGCAATTTACACTCCAGGACATACATCTGAAAGTTTTAGTTTTTTAATGGGTGATAGAGTTTTTACTGGAGATGCGCTGTTAATTAGAGGAACTGGCAGAACTGATTTTCAAAATGGTGATCCAAAAGACTCTTACAATTCCATATTTAATAAATTATTAAAGCTTCCCGAAGAAACTTTGGTTTATCCGGCTCATGATTATAAAGGTGAAACAGTAAGCACAATTTTTGAAGAAAAAAAATTTAATCCCAGATTACAAGTTAAATCGGTTGATGAATATGTTGAGATTATGAATAACTTAAATTTACCAGATCCAAAAATGATGGATGTGGCTGTTCCAAGCAACCTAAAACTTGGTATCGATTTTAATCGTCAAAAAGTAAATAATGGAATTGAACCTGAAGAATTTAATAGAATTAAAAAAGATCC
>RGHK01000138.1 GCA_010024215.1 Pseudomonadota bacterium
TGAAGAAGGAAATCCAGTTAAGCAGACTGGCGAAGTTCTTTCAATTGGTGTTGGAGATGGGTTTCTTGGCAGAGTTATTGATCCGCTAGGTAACCCAATCGATGGTAAAGGACCAATTGAATTTACTGAAAGAAGACGTTTAGAACTCCAAGCACCTTCTGTTGTAGAAAGACAACCTGTTGGAGAGCCACTTCAAACAGGAATTAAAGCTATTGATTCTATGATTCCAATCGGAAGAGGTCAGAGAGAGCTTATTATTGGTGATAGACAAATTGGAAAAACTGCCGTTGCTGTTGATACAATAATAAATCAAAAAGATACTGATGTTAAGTGTATCTATGTTGCTATTGGCCAGAAGTCATCAACTGTAGCTGAGGTTGTAGAGAGATTTGAAAAAGAGGGAGTGCTTGACAAAGTTGTAATTGTGAACGCACCTGCTTCTGCTGCTGCAGCATTACAGATGTATGCTCCTTATGCTGGTTCAGCAATTGGGCAACATTGGATGTACAACGGCGAGCATGGATTAATTGTTTTTGATGATTTGTCTAAGCAAGCTATTGCATATCGTCAAATTTCCTTACTTTTAAGAAGACCTCCTGGAAGAGAAGCTTACCCAGGTGATGTTTTCTATCTTCACTCAAGATTATTAGAACGTTGTGCAAAAGTAAGTGAAGAGTTAGGTGGGGGATCATTAACAGGCCTTCCTATTATAGAAACAAAAGCTGGCGACGTTTCAGCATTCATTCCAACGAACGTTATATCTATTACAGATGGCCAGATTTATTTGGAATCAGAACTTTTTTACTCTGGCGTTAGGCCAGCTGTAAACCCTGGTACATCAGTTTCAAGAGTAGGTGGAGCAGCTCAGACCAAGGCTATGAAAAAGGTTTCAGGTCCATTAAGAATTAACCTCGCACAGTTCAGAGAGCTAGAAGCATTTGCTGAGTTCGGTTCAGATTTGGATGCTGCGTCACAGGCACAGCTTGATAGAGGTAGAAGAGTTGTTGAGTTACTAAAACAACCTCAGTATCGACCAGTACCCATGGAAGAACAAGTGGTTTCACTTTATGCAGTTACAGAGGGATTTCTTGATGTAGTTGATCCAGCTGATATACCTAAAGCAGAGAATGATTTGATTGATTATGTAAAAACAAGACATTCAGAGGTTATTAATTCAATTAAAACTACTGGTGAATTACCTGTAGATGAATTAAAAGCTGCTGTAGAAGCTTTTGTAAGTACATTGGAGAAAAAAGAAGAGTAGATTATGGCAAGTGCTGAATTACGAATAATAAATAGAAGAATTAAAAGTGTTAAATCTACAAAGAAAATAACACGTGCAATGGAACTTATTGCTTCTTCTAGAATTGTAAAAGCACAACAAAGACTTACCTCCTCAAACAATTACACAAACTTACTTGCTCAAATTGTTGAAGAACTCACAGGTAGTGGAGAAATGCCAACTTCTCCAACACTTAAGGGAACAAAAAAAATAACTCTCGTTGTTATTACCTCAGATCGCGGACTTGCTGGTGCTTATAACACTAATATTTTAAAGCTTGCTGAAATCAGAAAATCTGACTATGAAAATTTGAATAACGAAGTAGAAATTGTAACTGTCGGAAAAAAAGCAAATGGATATTTCAAATACAGAAATATTGAACCTAAGCAAAACTATGAAGGTATAACAGATGAACCAAACTTTGAAAATGCTTTAGAGATTATGACTCCGTTAGTTGAAGAGTTTTATGATGGTAAAACAAATCAAATTGAACTTGTTTATACAGAGTATCAATCTGCGATGACTCAAACAGCACTTTATAAAACAGTGCTCCCTTTTGAAGTAGAGCAAATAGCTAAAGAGATAGATTCAGTTGGAGGCTACACCTTTGAGCCATCAGCAAGTAAGGTATTAAGTAGTATTATTCCAAAATATACAAATGCGACTATTTTTTCTGCGTTACTTAATGCGTCAACTTCTGAGCATGCAGCAAGAATGAGGGCAATGAAAGCAGCTACAGAAAATGCAGAGGAATTAATAAAGATTTTATCACGAAAGAGTAATCAAGCTAGACAAGCTGAGATTACTACTGAGATTTCAGAAATTGTAGGCGGAGCTGAAGCTTTAGCAGGATAAGGAGAAAATAAATGAGCGATAGTTTAGGCAGAGTAGTAAAAATAGCAGGTCCGGTTGTTGACATTGCATTCGCACTAGATTCTTTACCAGAAATTACAAACGCATTGGAAGTAGATGTAGAAATAGATGGATCCAAAAGCACAATCGTTTTAGAGGTTGCTCAACATCTTGGAGAGGGAAGGGTTCGTGCAATTTCTATGCAAGCTACAGACGGTTTGAGAAGAGGTGCTGAAGTCTCTGATACAGGATCTCCTATTTCAGTTCCTGTTGGACAGGAAACGCTTGGACATATTTTTAATGTTTGGGGTGAAACTTTAGATGTTGAAACAAGCTCTATTGGTGTTAAACAAAGATGGCCAATTCATAGACAGCCACCACCATATG
>RGHK01000139.1 GCA_010024215.1 Pseudomonadota bacterium
TTGTTGGCCCAGCAGTCGCTGGGGTTAAAAGAGCTTTAACATTTGCAAAAAAACATAATGTTAAAAAAGTCGTTTTGACTTCTTCAGTTGCAGCTATTTTTGATACAACGGAGAAGAAAACTAATTTCGATGAATCAGATTGGTCGGACCCTGATAATCCTGCTATTAGTGCTTATTCTAAAAGCAAAACTTTGGCTGAAATGGCAGCTTGGGAATTTGTAAAAAATGAAGATCATCCATTTGAGTTAGCTGTTATTAATCCTGCTCTTGTAGTGGGAGCTTCAATTTCAGGCGATATTGGAGAATCAAATAAAGCTGTTGAGATGGTAGCAAGTGGCAGAATGCCAGTAGCAGTTCCTTTAATGTTCGGATATGTTGATGTTAGGGATGTTGCTGCAGCTCATATTCTTGCAATGCAAACACCAGCTTCTAATGGTGAAAGATTTGCTTTGGTTGAAAAAGATTTGTGGTACACAGATGTTGCTAAGCTATTGAGAGAAAATGGATATGATAAAGCTCCAAAGATTGGTATTCCTGTTTGGCTTGCTAAAATTTTAGCTAACTTTAATAAAGACTTAAAATTAACACTTCCTTATCTAGGAAGGAAAAGAAGTATTAAAAATACAAAAGCCAAAGAAATATTAGGATGGAATCCAAGGCCGGTGGAAGAGTCTATATTAGATATCGCTAATCAAATGAAAGATTTAGGAATACTTAAATAATTCCAGGAATAATTGCCTTTCTGCTTTTAGGATAGTCGCTAAATTTTTCTTGATACCATTTATGATGAGCGAGTGCACGGGGAAATAAGTTTGCTATGGTCCATAATGCAAATACAAGCCCTGAAATACTCCATGTAAGAATTGCCCATCCTATCCATTCAATTATTTCACCAAAATAGTTAGGGGCAGAAATATATTTATGCATAAATTTATTGGGCATGTGATATCCAGGTCCATTCTCTTTTCTCAAAGCAACAATTAAGTAATCAGACCTAATATTAATAAACATTCCAAGAAAAAAGATACATGTTCCAAAAAAAAATAGAGGGCTATTCAACCAGTTTTGTGCATAGTCAGCAAAATAAAATATTCCAATTGCTTGAACATTAACATTAACAATATTAAACAAAAATGCAGAAGCAGCTATGCTTATTGGCATTTTGGGATTTGTCATGTCTATAACAAATGGATAAATGAAAGATCTATGTATGTAATGAACTAACCACAATGTTAAAAAGACTATATGCACAACCTCCAACTGATCTTTAACAAGCCAAGCATAAATTATCATTAAAATTACACAGGGTGATTCCATGACAACCCATCCAACTCGCGCTGAAATATTTTTACCCCATCCTGTTCTTATGTGACGACCATAGGGAGCATCTACATAAAATAAATAAATAAAAGTTACTAAGGCAACTAAAATCCAGATAATTATAAAAGTACTAAAAAAATTCATAACAATTTATTTCAACATAATATGCAAATTTTTAAACATATAAAAGTTTACAGTTTCGACATGAAATCATAAACTTTAAAGGGGAGACATTAATCATGGATACTAAACAATACGATTTTATTATTTTAGGTGCAGGTTCTGCAGGATGTGTTTTAGCAAATAGACTGAGTTCAAATCCTGATTTTAGTGTTTGTCTTATTGAAGCTGGTTCGAAAGATAGTGACGTGAGATTGCATGTGCCTCTTGGTTTTGCCTTTTTAGGTGATAAAAGTAAATATAGTTGGAATTATGATACTGTCCCGCAAAAAGAATTTGAAAAAGTTTCAGTAACAGAGCCCGCATCCTCCGTTGTAGATTCAGCTGGTGGGGTTCATGAGGTTGAGACAGAGGTGATGGAACACAGAAGAGGTTTTCAACCAAGAGGTAAAACTTTAGGTGGGTCTAGTTCAATTAATGCAATGTTATATGTGAGAGGCCATGCCTGGGATTATGATCATTGGGCAGAGTTAGGCAATGAAGGATGGTCATATAAAGACGTACTACCTTACTTTAAAAAATGTGAACATAATGAAGTTTTCGATGACGAATATCATGGACAAAATGGACCATTAAATGTTTCAAAGATAAGACACAAAAACAAATCTGTTGATGATTTTGTTAAAACAGGTTCATCAATTTTTGGATACAACGAAGACTTTAATGGAGAAAACCAAGAAGGAATTGGTTATTATCAAACCACGCAAAAAAATGGAAAAAGATGTAGTGCTGCAAAGGCATATCTTGTTCCAGCATTAGATAGAGAAAACCTAACTGTCCTAACTGATACCAATGTCAACAAGATTAATATTTCCGATGGAAAAGCAACTGGTGTTCAATGTATAGATGAGGAGGGCAATGAATATACTGTTAAGGCTTCTAAAGAGGTCCTGCTGTCATCAGGAGCATTTGGTTCCCCGCAAATATTACTTCGATCTGGTATCGGTCCTGCTGATGAAATAACCAAACATGATATTGAGCATAAAATTGATTTACCTGGAGTGGGTAA
>RGHK01000140.1 GCA_010024215.1 Pseudomonadota bacterium
TTTAATTTAAAAATTCTTTTAAGGAGTTACCTCTTATAAATCGAGAAAAAATAAAATACAAAACAATTGATATTGTAACTTTGAAACACAAGGCCAACACTCGTTCCAATTGATTTAATGCATAAAAATCAAAAAATTGTTCAGAAAAACTTAAGAACATAAAAATTAAAACTGAAGGAATTACTACAGAAAAATTAAATCTATTAAATGGACTATTAATTTTTATAAGACCATCTCTAAACAAAATAATCTCAAGCACAAGAACGCTAACAAAGGCTGCAATTGAACTTCCTATTGCGATTCCAACATGACCATAACCAAGCTGAAATGCTAAAAAGTAATTTAAAAAGGCATTTAAAAATAAAGATAATATGGCTACATACATTGGAGTTTTTGAATCTTTTCTTGAAAAAAATGCAGGAGTAAGTACCTTCATTAACATGAAAAATGGCAATCCAAATGAAAAAGCCATTAAGCTTAACGATGATTGTTGGACATCACTAAATGAGAATTCTCCTCTATAGAAAATCGTACTTATTAAATCTACCGAACAAACGTAAAGACCTATTAATGATGGGATTCCAATTAATAATACAAATCTTTGGCCTTTTTGAAGCTCAGTTATAAAAGACTCTTTGTTTGTTTCAAAATCAATTTTTGATAATGTTGGTAAGAGTACTGTTCCTATAGCAATCGCAAAAATACCCATTGGAAACTGAATCAGTCTATCAGATACATATAACCATGTTGGACTTCCTGTCTGAAGCAACGAAGCAAAGATTGTATCTATAAGCAAGTTTATTTGAATGACTCCACCAGCTAAAATCGCAGGAAAAATCAGTTTAAAAAATTTTTGAAGTCCTGGATGAGAAAAATTTATTGAAGGTCTCGGTAATCTATTTATTTTTTTTAATGCCACCAAATGCACTAAAACTTGAAAAAATCCAGCTAAAAGAACACCCCATGCAAGAGCATAAACAGGGATGCTAAATTTAGGCGCTATATAAATTGCAGCTATGATTAGACATACATTAAATATCAGAGGAGTGAAAGCAGGTAAAGAAAATCTATCATGAGTATTTTGAATTCCGCTAGAAAATGCAACTAATGAAATTAATGCCAAATATGGAAACATTATCCTTAAAAGATCTATAGCGATTTCTTTTTTATAATCATCGTAGTAAAAACCTGGTGCAAATATAAGAATAAATATTGGTGTTACTAAAAGAACTATGAGAGTAAATATAAATAAGATACTTAATAGAGATCCAAAAATTGCACTCAAATATTTTTTTGATTCATCTTCATTATTTTGTTTATGGTAATCGCTATAAATTGGGACAAAGGCTTGATTAAATGCTCCTTCTGCAAAAAATCTCCTAAAGAGATTGGGAATTTTAAGTGTTACTACAAAAATGTCATGAAAAACTGAAGCTCCCAGCAAACTTGTGGTGGCTATATCTCGAACTAAACCAAAAACTCTTGATAAACCTGTCCAGAGAGATACTTTGCTTAAAGCATTAAATATGCTGTTTCTTCTGTATTCATTCATTTTTTTCAAAATCTAATGAAACCGAGTTGATACAATACCTTAAACCAGTCGGTTTGGGACCATCATTAAAAACATGTCCAAGGTGGGCATCACATTTTGAACATTTAACTTCTGTTCTAGTCATTCCATGGGAATAATCAGGTATCTCATCTATTGAATCATTATCTATTGGAAGAAAAAAACTCGGCCACCCACAACCAGCATCAAATTTGGTATCAGATTCAAATAAAGGTGTCTTACAACATATGCAGATATACCTTCCATTTTCGTTAAAGTCCCAGTATTTTCCGCTAAAAGGTCTTTCAGTTCCAGATTGCCTGGTTACCCTGTAGCTTTCATCGCTTAAAAGAGACTTCCAGTCTAGATCTGATTTATTTTTTTTGTCCATTACGTAATTGTAAAGAACAACAGTTAAGATAGGTAGATAAATCTTAGAGAGTAAAAAGTGATTTATGCGCTCTTATCTAATTTTACCTGTTTGTCTGAATCATTAGCATATTTAACAAAATCATTAAGAAGTAGCTCTGAAGGAAAATATATTCTTCTTCTTCTATCAACTTTGGAAGATTTCTCAATAATATAACCTAGTTGCACAGCCTGCTTTAAAACTTGAAGCCTTTTAATTCTTGAAGCAAATTTTTTAGGAACTAAAGATATTGCATATTCCTGAGATATTTCATTGCCATCTAGGGCCTCTTTCATAAAGCTCATCAAAAAATAAAATCTATAGGTATCCGATTGAAAAAAATTAAGTGATTCTGGGTTATCGGGGTTTTCAATCGTTGCGCTTAGAACCCTTCTGATAAGTTTTTTGGAATTATTAATTGATGTCTCGTCGAATTTAGAAAATATCACGTTTACTCCTATATGTAATATATATACTTTATGTATGCAATTTAAATGCCAAAAAAATGTACTTAATTTGCACTAATTTATAT
>RGHK01000015.1 GCA_010024215.1 Pseudomonadota bacterium
GTAGTTGTCGTTATTTGCAACTAAATTTTTTGTAGTATGTTTTACAAGAGTTACCACAATCTTGGCATGCGCTTCGGAGTCCAGTAGAAACGTCGAACCCTGTTCGCCCCCATGGGGAGCAGAATTATACATTATTAATGTCATTTTCTAGAATTTTTAAGAATTCTTCCTTGATCTCTTTCCCAATCTCTTTTTTTAATATCTTGTCTCTGATCATATAGTTTTTTACCTTTACCGGTAGATATATCACATTTGATATGGTTTTCTTTCCAATATATCGAGGTAAGAATAACTGTGAGGCCTTTTTCTCCCTTAAGTTTTTGTAGTTGATAAATTTCTTTTTTATGAAGAAGAAGTTTCCTAGATCTGGTTGGGTCGGCATTAAAATTTTTTAATGAAGCTGGAGGGTCAATTTTTGCTCCAATCAACCATGCTTCATCATTTTTAAAAGTAACATATGAGTCTTTAATATCTACTTTTCCATTTCTTAAAGATTTAACTTCCCAGCCCTCAAGCACAATTCCAGCTTGAAAAGAATCACCAAGTTTATAGTTTCTTGTTGCTGTTTTATTCCTTACAATTAGTGCAGGCTTATCTTTAGACATATCTTTATTATGTCTTCTGATATATCGAGTGCAAGAAAAATTTTAAATTACATTGAATATTAATAATATTAAATCTACTTTTGGCTACATTGGATTTGTACCATTTGCTTTCTTTTGCATTATTCCTTGGATATTTGGTGGCACTGCAGGCGATAAAGCAATTATTTTTCAAATAGCTTATGGATCAATAATATTAAGCTTTTTAGCTGGTATCCCATGGGGCTGGCGTGATGATCAGCCAAATCAGTCTAACAATCTGACTATTGGAATTGTATATAGTTTAATCGCATGCTCTATGCTTATTCTCGTTTACATGAATAAAATTTTGCCAGCATTATTAATATCAATAATAGCTTTTCAATCTTTTTATTATTTTGAAAAATCAACTTATGATTTTCAATATAAGCATGAAGACTACCAGAAGTTCAGAAGAATGTTATCTTTACTTGTTGCAATTAGTTTTTTAATATCAACAGCTTACTGGATTAACCCATATAGCAATCCTATAAACTAATAAAAATTATGGAAATACAAAAACAACTTAAATCTCATGGTGCCTGGATTGGTAAATGGACTTTTATTCTAGCCGCAACAGGCTCAGCAGTGGGTCTTGGAAATATATGGGGATTTCCTTATAAAGCAGGTACTAATGGCGGCGGTGCTTTTGTATTAATTTATCTTGGTTGTATTTTAATTATTGGATTACCAATAATGATAAGTGAAATTATTATTGGAAGAAGAGCAGGTAATAGTCCAATTAATGCAATGAAAAAAATTGCTATAGAGTCAAATAGAAGCTCTATTTGGCAACTAGTTGGCTGGAGTGGCATATTTGCGGGCATTTTAATTCTCTCTTTTTATAGTGTTATAGCTGGTATTTGCTTAAATTATATTTTTATTGCATTTACATCTAATGGATTAATCAGTTCCCCTGATCAGTTTTCAAGTGTTATTTCTTCACCAATAAATTTAATTGCTTGGCATACTATTTTTATAGTTCTGACTGCTTTAATTGTTTCTGCTGGTGTTAAAGATGGTATAGGTAGAATGGTTAAAATTTTGATGCCCATGCTTGGATTTTTAATGATTTTTATGGTCGTTTACTCAATGATTAATGGCAACTTTTCTCAAGCTATGTCGTTTTTATTTGCTCCTGATTTCTCAAATGTAACATCAGACACCCTTCTTCAAGCAATGGGGCAAGCCTTTTTCAGTTTAAGTTTGGGTATGGGCTCAATTATGGCTTATGGGGCTTATATGCCTAAAAATCAAAATGTAGTTAATTCATCTTTTACAGTTGCTTCATTAGACACCTTGATTGCAATTCTAGCTGGTCTTGCAATATTCCCAATCATATTTGCTTTTAATTTAGAGCCCAATAGCGGGCCAGGATTAGTTTTTGTATCTATGTTATCTGCTTTTAATCAAATGCAATTTGGTCAACTAATTGGGCCATTGTTTTTTATTCTTCTATCTGTTGCTGCTCTTAGCTCTTCTATATCACTGCTTGAGCCTGGTGTTGCATATTTATCAGAGGAGGGAGTTTTATCCAGAAAATCATCAGCAATAATTATTTCAATCTTCATTTGGATTCTTGGTTTAGGATCTGCTTTTAGCTTTAATATTTGGTCTGATTTTAATTTAATTGGCAATAAAAACTTTCTTGATTCTATGGACTTTTTAGCCAATCAAATATTACTTCCGCTTGGAGGCATGTTAATCGCTATCTTTGTTGGCTGGTATATGGATAAATCTCTTATAAAAAGTGAAGTAGGTGTAACTAATAGTCTCTTATATAGAATGTGGAGATTTTTCGTTAAGTTTGTTGCCCCTTTATGCGTAGGATATATTTTTTATAGACAGTTTTTTTAATAAAAAACTATGAAAAGAGATATAAGCTTTGAAAGAATTGTTAGTGTTGATTCATCAATAGCTTTCGAGGCGGTTAGAAATTTTGATGAGTATGCCGACTTCATACCAACATGCACCAAGGCATCTTTAATATCGAGTAAGCCACCAATTGAAGTAGGACAATTAGAATTTAATATTCTTGGAAAGAATTATTTTATTCAGTCAGAGAATACAGTCTCAAATGACTCAGTAAAAATTAAACAGCTTGAGGGACCTTTTGATTCATTTGAAGGCAAATGGTCGGTTAAGAAATTAAATAATGAAACTTGTAAGATAAAATTTTATGCAGAGTTTGAATTACCTTTTTTATTAAATGCTGTTGTTCCAAAATCTTTAATTGAAAAATTTTCTGATTCTATAATTGAATCATTTATCAAAAAAGTCACATGAAAGTTTTTTTTACCTATCAAGGCATTGAAAAAAAATATTTTTATGAATTTGAAGTGTCTTCAAGCATTACAGTTTCTGAGCTTATAAAATTTGAAGAAATTAAAGAAATAATTTCAAATTTAGATCATGATTTAGTGATTGGTGTTAATGGTGAGATTCTAGATGGAAATTTTAAGCCCCTTCCTCATAAATATAGATTAAAAGATGGAGAGAGAGTTGAGTTATTAAGACCTCTTAACCAAGATCCAAAAGAAAGAAGATTAAAAAAGATTTAAGTTATTCGTTTGATGACTTTTCAATTATCCAGCTCTCAACCAATCCATCTTCATTAAAAAAAATAGTTAGCTTATTCTCTGTGATTATCTGATCACCAATTTTAACTGAATTAAAATAATCCCATCTTGACTGTCTGAAAGGATCTTGAATCAAAGCTGTTCCAAAGATAAATTGTACTTGTTCTTTTGAAAGTCCTTCTGATAGTTTTTCTAAATCTTCATCCTCAAAAATATTACCCTGAAGAACTGGAACTTTATATGGGCTTAAAGAAGAGCATGAGCTCATAGTAAAGCTTAGAATAAGAATAAAGAATATTGAAGCAAGTTGTTTCATAATTAATTTGGATTATACTTTGTAATATTGATAAAGTCTGTTCACACAATTGAATATGACAATAAAAAACATAAAAAGTTATACAAATGTCTAACCAAAATGAAGAATTAAAAAAAGCTGGCCTAAAGGCTACCTTGCCAAGAATTAAAATTATGGAGGTTCTTGCATCTACCGCTATTCAAGAGGAGGCGCATTTTAGTGCAGAAGATATTTATAAAGAGCTAATATCAAAAAATGAGGATATTGGTTTAGCTACTATTTACAGAGTCTTAACTCAGTTTGAAGCTGCGGGCATGGTAACGAAGCATCATTTTGAAAATAGTAAAGCAGTATATGAAATAAACTCAGATGAGCATCATGATCATATGGTTGATGTTGATACGGGTAAAGTTATGGAGTTTCATGATGAAGAGCTCGAAGAGCTACAACATCAAATAGCTAAAAGAAAAGGATATGAGCTTGTAGATCATAGTATGGTTCTACATGTAAGAAAAATAGAATCATAAATTTAGTTCACCTCTTGAACTGAGAATTTAAATCCCAATATATTCATCAAATAGGATTTAAATATGCCAAAAGAAAAAAAAGTTAAAAAAACAGAAACTGAAAATGCTGAATTAGATAATGCTGATGTTTCAAATGAAGAAGCTGATATCGAAGAAAAAGAAGATATTGGCACTCCTTCTTATGAAGAATTGGTTGCTATCAATGAAGATTTAGAGAAATCTGTTCTTAGAGCCAATGCTGACTTGGATAATGCTCTAAAAAGAACAATAAATGAAGTTGAAAAAGCCCATAAGTATGGTGTTGAAAAGCTTTTATCAGAGTTGCTTCCAGTCATAGATAATTTAGAACATGCATTAAATAACTTATCTGAAAAAGCTACTAAAGAGGATAAAGAGGGGATAGAGCTTACATTAAAGTCTTTTGAGTCTGCTCTTGATAAATTTGGAATGATACCCATCTATCCTGTTAATGAAGAATTTAATCCAGAAAAACACGAAGCTGTGACTATGGAACAAGATAAAAATAAAAAAGATGGATCTATTGGGAACGTCTTTCAAAGAGGCTGGGAACTTCACTCAAGAATAGTGAGGCCAGCAAGAGTTACAGTAATAAAAAATTAGAGGAACTTTATTATGTCAAAAATAATTGGAATAGATTTAGGGACAACAAATAGCTGTGTTGCAGTTATTGAAGGCCAACAACAAAAAGTTATAGAAAATGCTGAGGGTGGTAGAACTACTCCATCAGTTATTGCATATACAGATAATGATGAGGTACTAGTCGGACTTCCTGCAAAAAGACAGGCTGTTACTAATCCTGAGAATACTCTATATGCAATCAAAAGATTGATTGGAAGAACATTCGATGACGAGGTGGTCTCAAAAGATGCTGATATGGTTCCCTATAAAATTATAAAAGCCGATAACGGTGATGCATGGGTAGAAGCAGCTAATAAGAAACTTGCTCCCCCGCAAGTTGCTGCAGAAGTTTTAAAGAAAATGAAAAAAACTGCTGAAGATTACTTAGGACATGAAGTAAAAGAAGCAGTCATTACTGTACCGGCATACTTTAATGATTCTCAAAGACAGGCAACAAAAGATGCAGGTAAAATTGCAGGACTTGATGTAAAAAGAATAATCAACGAACCAACTGCTGCAGCCCTAGCATATGGCCTTGATAAACATAAAGGTGATTCAACTGTTGCTGTATATGACCTTGGTGGTGGTACTTTTGATATTTCCATCATAGAAATATCTGATGTAGATGGTGAACATCAATTTGAGGTTTTATCAACTAATGGGGATACATTTTTAGGTGGTGAAGATTTTGATTTAAGATTAATTGATTATTTTGTTGATAAGTTTAAAGAAGAATCTGGGTTTGATTTAAAAAGTGATCCATTGGCACTTCAAAGGCTCAAAGAAGCAGCTGAAAAAGCTAAAATTGAACTTTCTTCTTCAGAACAAACAGAAGTAAATCTTCCATATATTACTGCAGATAGTTCTGGACCAAAACACTTTGTTCATAAAATAACAAGAGCAAAACTAGAATCGTTAGTTGAAGATTTGGTTGACAAAAGTCTTGAACCTTTAAAGCTAGCACTAAAAGATGCAAAAATATCAAAAGATGAAATTTCTGAAATATTACTAGTTGGCGGACAAACTAGAATGCCATTAGTTCAAAGAAAAGTTTCTGAATTTTTTGGTAAGGAACCAAGGAAAGATCTTAATCCAGATGAGGCAGTTGCAGTTGGAGCAGCTATTCAGGGTTCAGTCTTATCGGGTGATACCACAGATGTTCTTCTTTTAGATGTTACTCCACTTACATTGGGTATAGAAACTCTTGGAGGTGTAGCAACACCATTAATTGAGAAGAATACAACCATTCCAACTCAAAAATCACAAGTATTCTCAACTGCTGAAGATAATCAAACTGCAGTGACTGTTCATGTAATTCAAGGTGAAAGAACGCAAGCTTCACAAAATAAATCACTTGGACAATTTAACCTTGCTGATATTCCTCCTGCAACAAGAGGCGTTCCACAAATTGAAGTAACATTTGATTTGGATGCTAACGGAATTCTAAATGTTTCTGCTAAAGATAAAAATACAGGCAAAGAGCAATCAATTGTTATCAAGGCCTCAAGCGGTTTATCAGATGAGGATATTGAGAAAATGGTGAAAGACGCTGAAGCTAATGCTGAAGACGATAAAAAATTTGAAGAGCTTGTTAAAACTAAAAACAATGCTGATATGTTAGTTCATGCTACAAGAAAAACTATTGAAGAATCAGGTGATAAGCTTACTGATGAAGAAAAGTCTAAAGTTGAAGAATCAGTAGTTGAGCTTGAAAAAGCAATATCGTCTGAAAATATTGAATCAATTGAAGCAGCAACAAAAGGGGTAAATGACGTTTTAACTCCTTTAACCCAAAAACTTTATGCTCAGGAAGGAGAAGCTCAATCTCAAGAAGATACAGATTCTTCAGACACTCCTGATAATACTGTAGATGCTGAGTTTGAAGAAGTAAAAGAAGAAGACAAGTAATAAGTAATGTCAAAGAGAGACTATTATGAAACTCTAGAAGTCTCTCGAGACGCTTCTGCTGCTGAGTTAAAGAAAGCCTTTAAAAAGAAGGCAATGAAATTTCATCCTGATAGGAACCCAGATAACCCAGAGGCAGCAGAAAAATTTAAAGAAGCTGCTGAGGCTTATGATGTGCTTTCTGATCCTCAAAAGAAATCTGCATATGATCAGTTTGGACATCAAGGTGTTGAAGGAATGGGTGCAGGCGGCCCAAATTTTAATGATATAAATATTAATGATATATTTGGAGATATATTTGGAGATGTTTTTGGAACTCGGTCATCTTCAAGAAGATCTAGAAGAGGCTCAGATTTACAATATAACCTCGATCTATCATTAAAAGAGGCAGTCCTTGGTGTTCAAAAGAAAATAAAAATACCTTCTCATAAATCTTGTGGAGAATGTCAAGGAAGTGGTGCAGCAAAAGGTACAAGTCCATCTACATGTATGAACTGTAATGGAGCAGGGCAAGTTAGGATGCAACAAGGTTTTTTTTCAGTACAGCAAACCTGTTCATCATGCTCTGGATCAGGCCAGGTTATTAAAGAAAAATGTAGACCATGCAGTGGTGTTGGAGCTGTAAAAGAAAATAAAACCTTGTCTGTTAATATCCCTGCAGGAGTTGATAACGGAGATAAAGTAAGATTAAGCGGTGAGGGCGAATGGCATAAAGGAGGGCAATCAGGTGACCTTTATGTTGCTATAAGGGTCTCAGAAAATCCTATTTTTGAAAGAGAGGGTAAAAATTTATATATTGAATCACCAATACCATTTGAAGTTTCAATCCTTGGAGGCTCTATTAAAATTCCAACTCTAGAAGGCTCAATTTCTTTAAAAATACCAGCACAGACACAAACTGGTAAAGTTTTTAGGATTAAAGGAAAAGGAGCATCAGTTGTAAGAGATTCCAGAAGAGGCGATATTTTATGCAGAGTTATAGTAGAAACCCCAACAAATTTAGATAGAAATCAGATGAAGTTATTAAAATCATTTACAGACTCACTTTCTCAGTCAAAAAATTTTCCGGGAACAGAAGCATTCAATAAAGCTTGTGAAGAAATTAAAGATTAGAAATGACTAATTTATTCATCAATGGTCTCTCTGGAAAGATGGGATCCTCTCTTAAACAAGTTATCTCAAAGACCAAAGGCATTAGCATTGTTTCTAGCTTAGTTGATTCAGATGTAGTAATAGATTTTTCAAGACCAGAATCAACTATAGAAATTCTTTCACAGTGTGAACATAACAAACTTCCGATAGTCATAGGAACAACTGGCTTTAATAAAGAACAAATTGAAAAAATTAAAGGAGCATCAAGCAATATTCCAGTTTTATTGTCATATAACATGAGTATGGGTATATACAATTTAAAAAAGTCTATTGATGCTTTTCTTGAACAGAATAATAATGAGTTAGATTGCATTATTTTAGATATCCACCATAAAGATAAAATTGATTCACCATCTGGAACAGCCATAGAATTGAAAGAATTAATAAAGAATCACTCTAATTCAGAATTAATTAGATCCATATCTATTGAGTCTGAAAGAAATTCCGATGTTTTTGGTATTCATAAAATAAGATTTTTTAATCAAGATAATGATGAATATTTCAAGCATGAAGCACTTTCAAGAAATATTTTTTCTGAAGGGGCGGTATATTTAGCTCAATCAATTTCAGGTAAGCCAGCAGGAATGTACTCACTAAAGGATTTTTTTAATTAAAAATTACTTTAAATTAAGGCAGTTTTTCTATAGAATACAACAACTTTTTAACACGAAAATCCTAGTATATAAAGGTTGGGGTGCTCATATAGAGTCAGCCTTATAAGGATTGGAGAATAACCCCAAGGAGAATTAAATTGAGTATAGTATCAGTTAAAGACCTGCTTCATGCGGGCGTTCATTTCGGTCATCAACAAAGATTTTGGAATCCAAAAATGGAGAAATACATTTTTGATACCAGAAAACAAATTAGCATAATTAATCTAGACTTAACGCAAGAGCATCTAAATGCTGCAGCTTCAAAGGTTGAAGATATATGCTCTAAAGGAAACAAAGTATTGTTTGTTGGCACTAAAAGATCTGCAAGCAAAACAATCAAAGAAGAAGCGTCTGCTATTGGTTTACCTTATGTAAACAAAAGATGGCTTGGAGGTACGTTAACTAATTGGAAAACCATTAGAGGTTCAATTAGAAGACTTCAAGATATTGAAGAGATGATTTCATCTGGAAGAATCAATAAATTGATAAAAAAAGAAGCTGTTGAAATTCAAAAAGAATACGCAAAATTAGAAGCAAGTGTTGGGGGTATAAAAGACATGAAAGGTCTACCTGATGCTATCTTTGTTATAGATGTTAAGTATGAAAAAATTGCAGTACTAGAAGCAAAGAAGATGGGAATTCCTGTTATTGCTCTAGTTGATACCAACTCAGATCCTGATGGTATTGATATGGTCATTCCTGGTAACGATGATGCAATTAGATCCATTAGATTAATAACCAAGATTATTGCTGACTCTTGTGCAAGAGGTCTTGAATCTTCAAAGGGCTTTGTATCAAAATCTGATGCTGATTCTCCAGTCATACAGACAATAAAAAAAGAAGAACCTGTTGCTGAAGAAGTTAATGTTAGCGAAGAGGATACTAATACTCCTTTAGATGAAGCAGAAAACAAAGAAGTGGTGCCTGAAGAAGCAAGCTCTGATGAAGAGTCTAGTGAACAGAGCGTTGAAGTTTCTGAGGAAAAAACTGAAGACAATTCTAATAGTGAAGAGGAAGATAAATAATGGAAATTAAAGCATCTCAAGTAAAAGAATTAAGAGACATGACAGGTGTTGCCATGATGGAGTGTAAAAAAGCACTTGTAGAATGCGAAGGCGATATTGAAAAGGCTCTTGATCTTTTAAGATCAAATAGCGCCTTAAAAGCAGAAAAGAAAGCTGCTAGAGTTGCAGCTGATGGTGTTTTAAGAATATTTGTTGGTGAAAGCCATGCTACTCTAATTGAGATAAATTCAGAAACAGATTTTGCTGCAAAAGATGCAAATTTTTTGAAGTTTGCAGATGATGTTCATCAATACATTTCTGAAAATAAAGTTTCAAATATAAATGAAATAACAGAATCAGAAATTGAAGACAAAAGAAAAGCGCTTGTTCAAACTATAGGAGAAAACATTCAGCTAAGAAGGTTAGAGACTGTTGAATACAGTGCTGATATGAATGCAAGCTCATATCTTCATTCAGATTCAAAACTTGGTTCTGTAGTTGTTATAACTGGTGGAGACGAATCTCTAGCAAAAGACATTGCCATGCATGTTGCTGCATTTAGTCCTCTATGTTTATCAGCAGATGATATTGATCCAGATGTCTTAGAAAGAGAAAAGGCAATCTATATGGTTCAAGCTGAAGAATCTGGAAAACCAAAAGAAATAATGGAAAAGATGATAGATGGAAAGGTAAAAAGATTTTTATCAGAAGTTTCTTTGTTATCACAAAATTTTGTTAAAGATCCTGAAGTTTCAATTCAGGGTTTGTTAGATGCCAACAATGCAAAAATTGAATCCTACTCTAGATTGAAAGTTGGAGAAGGAATAGAAGTTGAAACTAAAAGCTTTGCTGATGAGGTAGCAGAACAGTTAAAATAGTTTTATGACCAACCTCAAACACAAACGTATCCTCGTAAAATTTAGTGGAGAGTCTGTTGCAGGTGGTGATGAGCATGGCATAGACCCAAAAATACTTGACCAAATGGCTGCATCTGTTGCTTCATGTAAAGAAATAGGTGCTCAAATTGGTATAGTAATTGGGGGAGGTAATCTTTTTAGAGGCGAAAAGCTCAATAAAGCTGGAATGGATAGAGTTGCAGGCGATCATATGGGGATGCTTGCTACTGTTATGAATGGCATTGCATTTAGAGATGCTTTAGAGAGAGCAGGTATAAAAACAAGAGTAATGTCAGCTATTTCTATGTCAGGGATAGTTGAACATTATGATAGAAGGCTTGCCATTCAGCTTCTTGAAGATGGATATGTAGTTATATTTACAGCTGGAACAGGAAATCCTTTTTTTACAACTGATACAGCCGGATGTTTGAGAGCTATAGAGACCCAATCAAATTTAATGTTAAAAGCAACAAGAGTAGATGGTGTATATGATTCAGATCCTGAGATAAATCAAGATGCAGAATTTTATCCTGAGCTATCATTTGATGATGCTATAACAAAGAACCTTAAAGTGATGGATGCAACAGCTCTAACTCTAGCCAGAGATCACAAGTTGCCGATTACTGTATTTAATGTGAATACCAAAAATGCATTAAAGAATATCATTTGCGGTGAAAAAATAGGTACGTTAATATCTTAAAATGAACGATATAATAAACAGTGCAACCTCAAGGATGGAGAAATCAATCTCTTCCCTTGGTCATGCATTCAATAAAATAAGAACTGGAAGAGCTAATCCCGCTATATTAGATGATATAAAAGTTGATTATTATGGAAATCCAACAGTACTTAATCAGACAGCAAGTATAAGTGTTGAAGAGGGGAGATCCTTAGTAATCTCACCTTGGGATAAGAGTCTAATACCCGAAATCGAAAAAGCAATTATGAATTCAAATTTAGGTTTAAACCCTAATTCAACATCTGATTTAATCAGAATAACTATGCCAACATTAACTGAAGAAACAAGGCAGGATTATATTAAACAGGCTAGAGCTGAAGCAGAAAATTCAAGAGTCTCTATCAGAAATATCAGAAGAGATGCCAATCAGTCATGCAAGGAGCTTCAAGTGTCAGGAGAAATATCAGAAGATGATCTAAGAAGATTGGAAGATCTTATCCAAAAAGAAACTGACAAATTCATTGGGCTTGTCGATTCAGAATTAAAATCTAAAGAGTCTGACTTACTAGAAATTTAATTTCAGCCATATGGCTAATAAATTAAAAAACAAACCTTCACAAACTGCTAAAAATGTTGCTGTAATAATGGATGGCAATGGACGATGGGCTGTAGCCAATTCTTTAAATATCAGTAAAGGACATAGTAAAGGTGTTGAGATTGTTAGAGAAATAGTGGAAGAATCAATTAATCAAGAAATTTCATCATTGACCTTGTATGCATTTAGCTCAGAGAATTGGTCAAGGCCAAAGTCCGAAGTAGAAGCAATAAAAAAATTAATAGTTAGTGCCATAAATGAACAAGTTCCTGACTTAGTTAAACAAAAAGTCAGGTTAAAATTTTTTGGTTGTATTGATGATTTTGGCTCAAAAATTATTTCTAAAATTCACAAAGCTGAAAAACAAACTCGGTCATATAAGCAAGTTCTAGATTTAAATGTTGCCATTGGTTATGGAGGAAGACAAGATATAGTAAATATAACTAAAGAAATATCTGAAGAAGTATTATTAGGCAGAATATCAGCCGATGATATTAATGAAGATTTGATTGCTCAATTTTCATGCTCTCCAGTTGATAATATTGAT
>RGHK01000141.1 GCA_010024215.1 Pseudomonadota bacterium
AAAGAAACCATAGATTCTTGCATTCTTGCACCCCCGCTTGTGGAAAAGCAGATAAATGGACACCTTGATTTAATAGCTTCATTAATTCCTTGAACGAATTTTTCCCCAACAACTCCACCCATTGATCCACCCATGAATCTAAATTCAAAAGCAGCAACAACAACATTCATAGAGTCTAAAGCTCCCTTGCCAATTATTATTGCTTCATTTTCTCCCGTTGCAGAAATGGCATCCTTGATTCTTGAAGTGTAATGTTTTGTATCTTTGAATTTAAGCGAATCTTTTGTTTTGATGTCGCTTGCTATTTCATCAAAATGACCGTTATCTAAAAAAATCTCTAGTCTTTTTCTTGCGCCAATTCTTAAGTGATGGTCACACTTTGGACATACAAATAGTGATTTTTCTAGATCAGGAGCATATAAAACTGATTCGCATGATGGGCATGAACTCCACAATCCATCGGGCACCTTGCTCTTTGACTTTGATGTCATGATTGAAGGTATTAGCCTTCTTATCCAGTTCATAGTATTGCTGTTTTAATCTCCCTTAAATAATTACCTATTCTATCAAATTCTTTTGTCCTAGAACCATCGGCAATCATTTCTACAATTGAAGAACCAATTACAATACCATCTGATGACTCTGCTAAAACTTTAGCATCCTCAACTGATTTGATACCAAAACCAGCCATGGTGGGAACATCTGAATATTGTTTTATCTTGCTTATATTGCTTTTTATCTCTTCGATATTTAAATTTGATGATCCAGTGACACCTCTAAGAGTGACATAATAAATAAAGCCAGTGCTGTTCTTAGCAATCGATTCAACTCTGTCATCTTTGGTTGTTGGTGATATTAAAGAAATAGTATTAATGTTTGGATTTGAGATCCCATAAGTTTTTAAATCAAGTTCTCCAGGAACATCAACAACTAAAATCGAGTCAGCACTTTTTTCATCAATAGATTGAACTAAATCTATATGAGAAATAAATGTATTTAAGTATCCCATTAAGACAATAGGAGTGTCGGTATTAGATTCTCTAAATTTTTTAACTAAATCTAAAATCATCTTAAGTGAAATATTATTTTTAAGAGCTCTATCATGAGCTTTTTGAATTGTTGGACCTTCAGCAATCGGGTCAGTAAAAGGTACTCCAATTTCTATTACATCAACTCCAGATTCAACAAATAGATGCATTAAATCTAAAGTTGTTTCTAAGTCAGGGTCGCCTGCAACAAGATACGCTACAAGTGCTTTCTTATTATTATCTTTAAGGTTTTTTAATTTTTCAGACAGTCTATTCAAAACTCTATTCCATCAATTTGGGCAACAGTATTAATGTCTTTATCACCCACCTCTTCCAGAAACATTAACTACAACATTTGAAGAAGAGTCTAACTCTTTCATTAAAGGTTCTAAATATGCAAATGCATGAGCAGTTTCCAAAGCTGGCATTATCCCTTCTAACTCAGTTACTTCATGGAAAGCTTTTAAAGCCTCATCATCACTTACAGCGACATATTCAGCTCTGCCAATATCTTTTAACCAAGAATGCTCGGGACCAACACCAGGGTAATCTAAACCAGCAGAAACTGACTTAGTGTCTTTAACTTGGCCTGCAGCATCTTGCATCAAATAACTTCTGGCTCCATGCAAAACTCCAGGAGTACCATCATTTAGTGGGGCCGCATGTTCTCCAGTAGAGACTCCTTTTCCGCCCGCCTCAACACCAATCAACCTAGTTTCTTTTATATCAATAAAAGGATAAAAAATACCCATAGCATTTGAGCCACCGCCAACGCATGCAACAACAGCATCTGGCATCTTTCCAAATAAATCTTTTGACTGATCAATAACTTCTTTACCAACAACTGAATTAAAGTCTCTAACAATCATTGGATATGGATGAGGTCCAGTAACACTTCCAATAATATAATAGGTGTCATCCACATTAGTTACCCAATCTCTAAGCGCTTCATTTAAAGCATCTTTTAATGTTGCAGAGCCAGAATCAACAGGATGAACATGAGCACCTAAAAGTTTTATTCTATAAACATTAAGAGATTGTCTTCTTACATCCTCCGCTCCCATATAGATATGGCATTCCAAACCCAATCTTGCAGCTACAGTAGCAGTAGCGACTCCATGCTGACCAGCTCCAGTTTCAGCAATAATTCTCTTTTTACCCATATGCTTAGCTAAAAGTATTTGGCCAACCGTATTATTTATTTTGTGAGCGCCCGTATGATTAAGATCTTCCCTTTTTAACCAAATTGCACCAGATTTGTAGTGATCTGTAAGTCTTTGAGCAAAATATAATGGTGAGGGTCTTCCAACAAAAGCAGATAAGTCTTTATAAAACTCATTAATAAAATCCTCGTTATCCTTTAACTTATTATAGGTATCTTCAAGCTGCTCCAAGGCATACATAAGAGTTTCTGGCACGAACTTTCCGCCATATTCTCCGAAGAATCCATCTTTATCTGGAA
>RGHK01000142.1 GCA_010024215.1 Pseudomonadota bacterium
AATGGAGCCTCGGGTCCAAAAATTATTCCAAGCAACAGAGCTACCGAAACTATCGGAACCAATACGTCGGTTAATCTTGTAAAAAAATCTGTAATGGAATTTAAGAATTGCTTATATTTCATCTATAAAGTAAGAAGGGCCTTTCGGCCCTTCTTTAAAAATGCTTACTTATTAAGTAAACCGATTAGAATAGCAGCTACTAGAAGACCTACTAAACCATTTTCTCCAAGCGTTGAAACAACTCCAAGAAGTCCGTCAAGAACATCATTGAAAAATGCTACATTACCGCCAAATACAATACCGGCTACAACACCTAAACCAACTACACCGATTAATAGTGATGTTAGATCAGATACTATACCTTTAAGTGTATCAATTGCTCGCATAATAATTCCCCCCTATTAGGTTTTTTATGATTTGCAGTTAACATGAGACCATAAAAAAGGATAGGATTCAAATTTTGTGAACAAAAAAAACCGAAAAATTTGACTTTTCGGTTTTTAAGATATATTCGTAACAAAAAGACTTATTCTTCAGCAGTATTATCTGATGCAGTATCTTCTAAATTTTCTTTTTTAATTAATGCCTTAGCGGATAATTTCATCTTACCTCTATCAAAGCCTATGAGTTTCACATCAATTTCTTGTCCCTCTGAAAGCACATCACTAACATTTTCTGTTCTTTCGTGAGCTATTTCAGATATATGAAGTAATCCATCTTTTCCAGGTAGAATATTTACAAAAGCGCCAAAATCCACAATCTTAACAACAGTTCCCTTATAAACCTTATCTACCTCAGGTTCTTCAAGAATATTCTCAATTATTTCAAGACATGCTTTCATAGAGGATTGATTTTGTCCAAAAACTGAAACAGTTCCATCATCATCTATATCAACTGTTGCTCCTGTTTCTTCTTGCATGGATTTAATTACAGCGCCCCCCTTACCAATAATTTCTTTTATTTTGTCTTTATCAACCATAAAAGTTTTCATTGCAGGAGCATTTTCAGATAAATCTTTTGGTTTTGAAATGGCATCATTCATAATACCTAGAATATGAGTCCTAGCTGCTTTTGCCTTTGTTAAAGCAACTTCCATAATGGCTTCATTAATACCTTGGATTTTTATATCCATCTGTAAAGCTGTAATACCTGTATCAGTTCCAGCAACTTTAAAATCCATATCTCCAAGATGATCTTCGTCACCTAAAATATCAGTTAACACAGCAAAATCATCGCCTTCTTTAATTAAACCCATTGCTATTCCAGCAACAGGACTTGAAATAGGTACACCAGCATCCATTAAAGATAAAGACGTCCCACAAACTGAAGCCATAGAACTAGATCCATTAGATTCAGTTATTTCTGATACAACTCTCATTGTATAACCAAAATCATTTACATCAGGTAAGACGGCTTTGATAGCTCTTTTAGCTAAATTACCATGACCGATTTCTCTTCTTTTTGGCCCCATTGGCATTCCTATCTCGCCAACACTATATGCTGGAAAATTGTAATGCAACATAAAGTTATCAGTGCCTTGACCCTCAATTGCTTCGATTCTTTGAGCATCTCTTGATGAACCAAGAGTAGCAACTACAATTGCTTGAGTTTCACCCCTAGTAAATAAAGAAGAGCCATGAGCACTTGGTAGAACGTCAGTTTCTATAAATATTGGTCTAACTGTGTCAGTGTCTCTTCCATCTATTCTTGGTTGATTTGTTAAGATACTTCTTCGCACAATATCTTTTTCAAGTTTTTTAAATGCTCCTAATATTTTTCCAAGCTGGATATCATCAGCATCAGGATAGGAATTTACAATATCTTCTTTGATGCTACTGATTGCATCAGATCTTTCAGATTTGCTTTTAATTGTGAAGGCATTAGATATTTGATCTGTATATTTTGATTGAAGTTCTTCATAATATTTAGGACTTTCTTCATCAGGTGAGATAATCCAATCTTCTTTTCCTGCTTTTTCTTTAAGATCATTACATGCTTTGATAACTGCTTGCATCTCTTGATGGCCAAATAGTACAGCACCTAACATTAAATCTTCACTTAACTCTTTAGCTTCTGATTCAACCATGAGAACTGCTTGTTCAGTCCCAGCAACAACCATATCTAAATATGATTCTTCTAATTCTGCGAATGATGGGTTCAACACATAATTACCGTCTATAAAACCAACTCTCGCCGCTCCCATTGGTCCATCAAAAGGAACTCCAGCAACACACAATGCAGCTGATGCACCTATCATTGCTGCAATATCAGGATTTTGGTCTTTGCCAGATGACATAACAGTAGAAAAGACCTGAACCTCATTCTTAAATTCCTCTGGGAATAATGGTCTAATTGGTCTATCAATTAATCTTGATGTTAGAGTCTCTCTTTCCGTGGGTCTTGCTTCTCTTTTAAAAAAACCACCAGGAATTATTCCTGTAGCATAAAATTTTTCTTGATAAAAAACCGCTAAAGGGAAAAAATCTTTTC
>RGHK01000143.1 GCA_010024215.1 Pseudomonadota bacterium
AAGGCGCTAGAATAAAAGCGGTTATTGCCCCTAAAATACTATAAAAAATAATTGACTCTTTGCTAAGTAATTTCATTTTTAACTCTTGTTAACAGTAACCCACCTAAGATAAATAATATTGCTATTGGCAATAAAGCAATTCTAACATTGCCGTATATAGTTAGTAAGCCACCAACCATTGCAGGCCCCAATATTGCTCCAGCTCTTCCCATAACGTTATACAAGCCATAAAACTCTCCTGCCTTATCTTGAGGTATGAGTTTTCCAAAAAGACCTCTAGAGCTTCCCTGTATACCACCTTGCACACAGCCAACCCATGCAGCTAGTAAATAAAATTCTAGCGCACTAGATAAAGTTGTACTGTAAATAATTATGCATATGTAAGAAATTATAGTTATATACAGTACTAATTTATCGCCAAATCTTCCAGCTACATATCCCCATATTAAAGTAGCAGGAAAGGCAACAATCTGTACTAGTATTAAAGCTTGTATTATTGCATTAGTCTCTAGCCCAAGATTAAGGGCAAATGTTGATGCCATATAGATAACAGTATGTGCACCATCAATAAACAAAAAGAAAGCAATCAAAAAAATAAATGCATTTTTGTATTTATATACTGATTTGAAAGTGCTAACTATATTCTTTATTGATTGAATTATTGAATTTTTTGATTTGTTAACTTCTTTAGTCTCTTTAAAATTCAATAATAAAGGCATTAAAAATATTAACCACCAAACTGAAACCATTAAAAAAGAAACCCTAATAGCTTCAGCCTGAGATGCCAGACCAAAGGCCGATGGATTAATGCTCATAAAAGCATTAACTATAAATAAAAGCCCTCCTCCAAAATAACCCCATGCATAACCTTGATTAGAAATAATTGAAAAATTATTTGGGGTAGATATCTTAGTAAGAATCTTATCGTATGGAATTTGGGCTACACAAAAACAATAATTTGCAATTACAAAGAATGTTAAAGCTAACATCCAAGATCCTGCTTGAAGAAAATATAAAAGTCCTACAAAAAATACTGATGTGAGTGTTAAGACTGTTAATGATTTTTTTGTAGATTGATTTAAATCCGTAATAGCACCTATTACTGGACCAGATAAAAGAATTGATACATTACTTATAACAAGAGCCCAGCTACTACAGTTGTGGCAAAGGCTGAATTACCAGCATCATATGCTATCCATGATTTTACTGTCTTTGTAAAAATCTTATTTTCTGAATTATTCAAAATATTATTATTAGAATTGATTAGGCTTTATTTTATATGTATTAAATATAAATAACCTTGTAAATATAGATATTTTTGTTATATTTTTTTTGGGAGGAGTGTGACATGAGTGATAGTCAGACTATAAAACTTGGAGGATATTTTCTTCTTGGTATTGGATCTATAGTGTTCTTATTGGGCCTAGGAGCTTATATATTTTATTAGCCTGGTGGCCAACTCAAGGTTCTACCAGATAATAAATGCAAATGCAGGTGAAAAACACTTTGACCTGCTTTTGCTCCATTATTAATAATAACTCTGAAGGTATTGTCTAAATTTAGTTGTTCAGCAACCTTGCCAGCAACCAGCATAAGATGTCCTAAAACCTCCTGATCACATGCTTCAGCATCTGATAGTTTTGGAATAACTTTTTTTGGAATGATTAATAAATGAGTTGGAGCTTGAGGATGAATATCCTTTATTACAATTGAAAGATTATCCTCATAAATAATATCAGCAGGTATTTCTCGATTAATTATTTTTTCAAATAAAGTTTTTGACATAAAACTTAAAAAGCTCTAAAAAATCTAAAACCTATATAAAAAATAGCAGCTGTCATTAATATTGCTAATACTATTATTAAAAGATCTCTTAGTGTCTGAAGAAGACGACCTTGTTTTTTTGCCTTAACTAACTGCATGAATAAATACAGTAAAGCTATGGTGCTAACAACTAATATAAAAATACTTAACATAAATTTATCCTAACACAGAACCTATACCTGTTACTAAGAAGCCTAATGCCAATCCCCAGCAAATACAAGCAATTAAGTCTGCAATATAAAACCTTAAAATCTTTAAATCTGATATACCAAGTAAGAAAGGTACAATCGGTCTAATTGCTGGAATAAACCTTCCCATTATTACTGTATAAGAACCCGTTCTATCTAAAAATTTTTGGGCTCTTGTTATAACTTTTTTTCTTTTAGATACCACTTTAGTAGACATTATTTGAGGACCTATTGTTTTACCAAATATAAATCCACACATATCACCAAGATGCGCTCCAAGAACAGCTACTGGAACAATTGCAGTTAGAGGCATTAGCTCTGTGTTATATACCAATATACAAATTGAAAAAAGTATCGCGCTTGAAACTATTAGACCTGAAAGAATAAATGACTCTAAGAATGCAAAAAATAATACAAATATCCATGCATATTCAGCATTAGCGTTCAG
>RGHK01000144.1 GCA_010024215.1 Pseudomonadota bacterium
CTGCAACAATGATAATTATCCCGCCATTTATGCTTGACGGGCTAATAAATCTCCACACTGCTTCATATAAAAGATATATACTTATAACAACCAAAATAGTTAAGTTAATCAAAGCTGCTATTGTTTCAGCTCTTTTATAACCAAATGTCTTGAAATCATCAGCAGGTTTTCTACTTATTTTTCTTGCAATGATCGCAATTCCTAGGGATGCAGCATCACTTAAATTATGAAGAGCATCTGCTATCAAAGCTAAGCTTCCTGATACAAGCCCTCCAATAAATTGAAAAGCCGTAAGTAACATATTTATTGACACAGCAAATATTAAGCCGCGATCGCTTGATTGATCAGAATGATGATGGTGATGATGAATATGGCTCATTTTTGATAAATAATCTTATAATACGCATTTTATCATAGGGTTTTAATTTTAATGTCTAATATAAATATAGGATGGGAAGAATGGGTTAGTTTGCCAAAGCTAGGCCTCCCTGCATTAATTTCAAAAACTGACACTGGGGCTCAAACTTCTGCCCTTCACGCTTTTAATATTCAGCCATTTGGATCTGAAAGAAAACCAAAAGTAAGATTTGGAATAAACCCTATTGAGGGTAATGAACAGTTTTCAATTTATTGCTCTGCTGATGTAGTAGATGTTAGAACCATTACTTCATCCAATGGAATCTCAGAACTAAGGTATGTTATTGAAACCAGTGTGGTTATTGGTGAGGTAACAAGAAATATAGAAATCACTCTCACTAATAGAGAGAACATGAAATATAAAATGATTCTTGGCAGAAGTGCATTGGATGGCTTCACAGTTCAGCCTGAAAAAAGTTTTGAGCAACCATTGCTCTCATATGATTTATACAAAAATATCAAAAAACAAATGCCAGCTCGAAGAAGCCTTCGAATTGCAGTCTTAACACTTGAACCAAATAATTATTCAACTAGAAGAATAGTAGAGGCCGCTGAAGCAAATGACCACGTTTGCGAGCTAATCAATACTAAAAGATGTTATTTAAATATTCAGAGCGTAGATCCCGATGTGCACTATGATGGAAAGGCATTACCTCATTATGATGTTGTAATACCAAGGATAGGAAGCTCAATTACATTTTATGGCATGGCTGTAGTGAGACAATTTGAAGCCATGGGTACCTTTTGCTTGAATAGCGCCGATGCAATTGGGATATCGAGAGACAAGTTAGCCGCTCATCAAGTTCTTGCTCGACATAGAATTCCAATGCCCAATACAGCTTTCGCTAATCTTCCAAAAGATACTGATAACTTAATAGGTTTGGTAAGCGGTTCGCCGCTTGTAGTAAAACTGCTTGAAAGCACACAGGGAAAAGGTGTTCTTTTGGCTGATACTAAAAAATCTGCCTCTGGGATTATTAATGCATTTAGAAAGCTTAATGCGCCTTTTATTGTTCAAGAGTTCATTAAAGAATCAAGTGGCACTGATATAAGATGTTTAGTCATTGGCAATAAAGTGGTTGCGGCTATGATGCGGACTTCAGCAGATGATGATTTTAGATCTAACCTTCATGCAGGAGGAAAAGCAAAGAGTGTTACTATCACAAAAGAAGAGCGAACTATATCTATTAAAGCAACTAAAGCACTAGGATTGAATATTGCAGGAGTTGATATCATCAGAACAGCTACAGGACCTAAAGTTCTTGAAGTAAATAGCTCTCCTGGTCTTGAGGGTATTGAAAGCGTTAGCAAAAAAGACATTGCCAATCTTATTATTAATTATATTGAAAAAAAATCAGGCTTTAAGAGTTTGTAATTTTAAACTGACAGTGCCTCTTTAACAGCTTCGTGAACTACTTCGAAGTTCTTTATATTTAAACCGTTCGCTAAATGCTTATTTTCTTCTAAAGCTTTTTCGACTCCTTTATTTGCAAGTTCTAAAACATAAGGCAGGGTTGCCCTATTAAGAGCTTGAGTTGCAGTTAAGGGAACAGCTCCTGGCATATTAGTTACACAGTAATGAACAATATCATTTTCTATGTAGGTAGGTGCATCATGAGTAGTTGGTTTACTTGATTCAAAGCATCCACCTTGATCAATTGATATGTCTACCAATACTGCTCCAGGCTTCATACTGCTTAGCATGGATTTCGTAACTACCTTTGGAGCTTGCTTACCTATTACATAGACAGCACCAATAACTAAATCAGATTCTTTAAGCGCATTAGTAATTGCATCTTCTGTCGATAATATATATTCAATATTTGAATTTCCATAAATCTGCTTTAGTTCATCAAGTCTTTTCTGGGATAAATCAATAATTTTTAAATGAGCTTTGTTATTAATAGCTTTTTCTATAGCTTCAGTACCTGCAACACCAGCACCAATAACTGTCACAACTCTTGGTGATATATCTTTTATGGAACCTATCAATGTTCCCATGCCCTTATTTGGCTTTAAGAGATGATAAGA
>RGHK01000145.1 GCA_010024215.1 Pseudomonadota bacterium
TATCACAATCCTGATAAACCATAACAGAATCAACACTAATTATCTCAACAGGGATTGAATCACAAATACTTATTGCTAATTCTGTTTTACCAGATGCTGTAGGCCCAAGAATAAAAGCAATAGGCTTTTTATTTTTGTAATTCAATTCTATAAAGCTTCTTCGTTTGTCTCTCCAGTCCTTATTCTGACAACTTCTTCAATAGGTGAAATAAATATTTTTCCATCGCCGATTTTGCCTGATCCTGCAGCTTCAATAATTGCATTTTTAACTTGGTCCGTCATTTCATCAGGAATAGCTATTTCTATTTTGATTTTAGGTAAAAAATCAATAGTGTATTCTGCGCCTCTATATAATTCTGTATGACCCTTTTGTCTACCAAACCCTTTAACCTCTGTCATAGTCATACCTGTGACACCTATCTTATCTAAAGATGTTCTTACTTCTTCAACCTTAAAAGGTTTAATTATTGCTGTTACCAATTTCAATTTTGTCTCCTCTTATTATTTTCAAAATATTAGTACATTGTTCTTTAGTAGAGCCTTTACCATTCATACAGATTTTTACTGCCCGCTCAGACATATCATCTCTTAGATTGTCGTCATTTAGCAAGGTTTTAAATGCATTATAGAGGTCTTTTTTGCTTTTAAGTTGAATACATGCATTTTCATTGTTAAATAAAGTTAAGATATCTTCAAAGTTCTTCATATAGGGACCCACAATGAATGGGCATCTTTGAGAGGCAGGTTCAATAATATTGTGTCCTCCATACTCTCTAAATAAGCTACCTCCAATAAAAGACACCGTTGAAATTGAATATAAATCTTTAAGAATGCCAATTGCATTAATTATTATTACCCTCTCTTCTAGTTCAGTTGGCACTTTGGTATATATCATTGAATCTATATTATGCTTTGCTAAAAGGTCTTTTATAGATTCAGATCTTTCAGGGTGTCTTGGAACTATAATCAATTGAATATCAGACATCTTTTTGATTAATTCCTTAAATGCATTTACTACTATTTCATCTTCATTAATATGAGTGCTCGCTGCTAATATTATTTTTTTCTTATGTAATCTTCTTGAAGGTGAATCATTAATTTCAATATCGAACTTTACTGAACCAACATTGCTAATTCTATTAAGGGGAATACCAAGAGAATGAAATCTTTTTTTATGAGCTTCACTTTGAACAAAAGCATAAGTTATTTTTTTAAAGATGTTTTTTGATAAAAAAGAGAGTTTTTTATAGCTATTGAATGAAGATTCAGACATTCTCCCATTGCATAATATGATCGGAATATTTTTATTATGCATTTTAGATATCATATTTGGCCATATTTCTGTTTCAAACAACACTAAAGCTAAGGGATTAAAAGTCTTATAAAAGCTTGAAATAAAAAGACTAAAATCCCATGGCGCATATACAATTTCAATTTCGGAACCAAATATTTTTCTTGCCTCCCTTAAGCCTGTTGGTGTTGAAACAGACAAAACTATTTCATAGTCTTTTAAAATTTCTTTTACTATTGTCTGTGAGGCAATTACTTCTCCAAGACTTACTGCATGGAACCAAATTAATTTTTTAGATTTAGTAAAGTCATATAAACCAAATCTATTTCTTAAATGTCTTCTATAGTCTATATCTTTGATACTTTTGAAAAATATTCTTGCTGTTATAAATGGCAGTGATAAAAAAATAACAAAGTTATATAAAAGTAGGCTCATTATTCGTTCATTAACATTATTAGTGTAATAATACAGCCTAATAATATATGAATAGAGTTTTATTGACACTTTTAGTAAGTTTTTGGAGGCTAGTTTTACTCTTACCAAGAACTTTTCACAAAATTTTAATCTTTATTATCAAAATAACACAGTGTTGACGATAACTGGAAGCACTCATATGTTTAAACATTTAGACACATTTGTTGAATATACCAGACCTCCACCGGCTCCCGCTTTAAATTGGCCTGCAGCGCCATCTGGTGTTCCTGTAAGAGCAAGTCAAGCAAGCGATGAATACGCCGCTTACTATGCAAATGAAGAAAGAACTAATCCAGTACCTTTATATGTAGCTAATACACAAATTAGTCGCGGATATTTTAATAATACTTCTACGAGCAACTACTTTAACTTAATAAGAGAACTTTTCAATAAATATCAAGTGGCAATCGCGGATTTTACAGTTCCTTCACAATTTGTAACAACGAAATTTCCAGCGAGTCTACAATATTTGCCCCAATATTATCTAACAAAACCACTTCCAGGAAATGCTAACGATGGGATTCAAATTACGTTTAATGGCTTTAATCTTCAATATAGCGGCGATGCAACTGTTAACATAATAAGTATTTGCAGAGTAAAAAAATGGTGGGTGCCTGTATATAATTTACCACAAGAGGACGCAGACAGAATGGGTCATAATGAAA
>RGHK01000146.1 GCA_010024215.1 Pseudomonadota bacterium
AACATGAAAAAACTTAACGGCTCTCTTATTGCAATGTCGCCAGAGGGTACAAGGGCAAAAACTGAGAAATTAAAATCTGGTTTTCTTAGGATAGCCAAGGCTGTTGAAGGAGAAATTTTTCTTGGAGCTTTTGATTTTGATAAGAAAAGAATTTTATTGGATAAATTCTATAAGCCCACTGGTAACAATGAGGATGATTTACAATGGGTTAGAGATTACTTCATGCAGTATCAGGCTAAACATCCAGAAAACTACTAGTTATCTCAAAGCATCAGCAATCATTTCATCAATTTTCTGCTCAACAATAAATAAAGGCGGATTACCATGATCAAGCACTGCCGAGTGGAAATCTTTAATATTAAATTCATCACCAAGAACTTTCATTGCTTTCTCTCTTAATTCTAAGATTTTAATCATGCCAACCTTATAGCTCAAAGCCTGACCTGGCCAAACTATATATCTTTCAATTTCTACTCGACACTCTGTGTCTGACATTCCTGTTTTTGCTTTCATATAATCAATGGCTTCTTCTCTAGTCCATTTTTTATAATGAATCCCAGTATCAACAACCAATCGAACAGCTCTAAATATTTCACTTTGTAAAATTCCAAGCTCATCGAGTGGATCTGGAGCCAATCCAGCCTCTAAAGAAAGTCTTTCTGAATAAAGAGCCCAACCCTCAGAAAAAGCAGAAGTTCCATAGCCAAACCTTCTATAAAGTGTAAGATTTTCATTCTCTAAAGAATGAGCTATTTGATGATGATGGCCTGGAGTGGCTTCGTGATATGTCAAAGTCTTCATGCTATATTTTGGGGTCTGTTTAATATCATAAAGATTTACATAAAAAACTCCTGGTCTACTGCCGTCTAAGGCTGGTGATTGATAATATCCACCAGGCGCAGTCTTTTCTGAATATTCTGGAACAGCTTTCACTATCACTGGTGATTTTGGCATCGAATGAAAATAATCTTTGATACCTTCAGTAGCCTCATTGACCATATCCATATAGTCTTTAACTACAATCTGTTTCCTATCAGGAGTATCAGCATATAGCATCGCAGGATCCTCATTGAGTTCATTCATTAACTCACCAGCAGACTTTTCAGAATCATAACCAAGAGAGGTAAGTATTTCTTTCATTCTAGAAGAGATTCTTGCAACTTCATTAAGACCCATTTGATGAATTTCTTCTGGACCGTAATCAGTAGTGGTATAGGACTTAATTCTTAATTTGTAAAATTCGTCGCCATTTGGCTGCGACCAAATTCCATGATGAGGATTCGCTTTTTTCTCTGTAGAAAGCATGTAATCCCTCAACAATTCAAAGCCTGGAGTAACACTATTATTAATTGAATCTTTTAAGCTACTAGTGAGCAGATTAAACTCCTCATTTGATAGGTTTAGTTCAGTAATTTTTTTTGTAAATTGGACATATAGAGGATGCTCTTCTGGCGAATAATTTATTAATTCATTTAGTTGCGAAATCATGTGGGCATAAACGAACTTTGGAGCATATATGCCTTCTTCTGATTGTTTTATTAGCCAATCGTTTAGACCTGAAAATACATCTATAACAAGGTCCGTTCTTTTTACAAAATCTAATGCTTCTGAATAATTTCTAACCGGATGCATATCATTCATGAAGCTAATAATGCTATGGTGCTCACCCCGAACTTGGTTGAGCGGGAAGCTATGATATGGGAACTCTTCAAGTTCTTTTAGATTGTTTTTAGTATCAAATATGGCTATTTTTTTAGTAATCTTTTGATCTTCTGTTAATTTTTTATTGTTGTATTTCTCTAATATATTAAGTGTTTTTTTGGCATTGCTAATGTCTTTTTCAAGGTCTTCAGAAGAGGGAATGGAAAGTTTAGAATTATGTTTTGTCAGCCAATTATATTGATCAAATATTCCTATATAGGTCATAGCTTCAGGCGAGTCTGTAAGTTCTAGAATTAGCTCTTTAGCCAGATAATGGTCTATAGAGGCAGGCCTCATAAGGAATAGGTTTGTTAAATATATTAAACTTAATGCAAGACCATAAATACCCAGTGTTCCAACAGCCTTTAGAAATCTTTTGATCATCTTTGCTCCCCGATACTAATAATTTGTATGAATATAATTATATATTTTTTTGTTAAACTTATATTTTAAAAGGAAATAAAAATGAAAGAACAGTTAGCCCAATTATCTAGTAAAGATGAAGTTTCTATAATTACTCTGGATGATGGAAAAGCTAATGTCTTTTCTCCACAGATGATTCAAGATATAAATGATTGTCTTGACAAAGTCCCCACAGAAAGTGGCGCACTTATTATTACCGGGCGTGAGGGCATGTTTTCTGCTGGTTTTGATCTAAAAATAATTACATCAGGAGACATGAATGCTATTGCTGAAATGTCTATAAGTGGGTTCAGGTTATTATCAAG
>RGHK01000147.1 GCA_010024215.1 Pseudomonadota bacterium
ATATGGTTGCTTTTTTAAAGTAAATTTTTCTACCATTAATAGTATAATTTTGATAGGATACGTTTTTTTTAAGGGTAACTATGGCAGTTCAAAAAAGTAAAGTAACAAGATCAAGACGAGGTCAAAGAAGATCTCATGATTCTCTTAAAGCTTCAACATTATCTATTGATCCAGTATCTGGTGAAAAGCATAGTCGTCATCAAATGACAAAAGATGGCTTCTATAAGGGTAGACTTGTTAAAGATTTAAGAAAAGCTGAAAAAGAAGTAGAAGAAGATACATCTGTATAGATTATGCCTAGGCATATTAGCGTAATTTTTCCTGGTCAAGGCTCCCAATCCCTTGGGATGTTAAATTCTTTTAATCATGAAGAAATAAATCAAATAAAACCGTTTTTAGATAAGAGCATAGATGTTGATATTATTGATATTATAAATAACGGTCCTGAAGATATTCTTAATAAAACATCCATTACACAACCCTCAATTCTATTAACATCTTATTTTTACTTTAAAAAATTTGTAAACGAAACCAATATAAAACCTGATTTATTAGCGGGTCACTCTTTAGGTGAATATTCCGCTTTATTAGCTGCAAACTCTATTAATATTGAAGATGCTATCTCATTAGTTCATAACCGTGGTCTTTACATGGAAAATTCCAAGTTAGGTTCAATGTATGCAATCTTAAATTTAGATTTAGAATTAATTAATAGTATTTGTGAAGATGTTCGAAGCTCTACAGGTAATATTGTGAGCGCAGCAAACATTAATTCACCAAATCAAGTTGTTATCTCTGGTGAAACTGAGGCAGCAAAAATTGTTGCAGAAAAATGTAAAGAAAATGGTGCAAAAAGATGTATCCAGTTAAAAGTTAGTGTGGCTTCTCATTGTGAACTAATGGCTGGTGCTGCAAATAAGTTCTCCAACGATTTATTAAAGTGTGAGATTAAAATTCCTGAAATTCCTATTTTGCATAATGTAAATGCAGATGTAGAGAATAATATTTCTAATATTCCGACTAAGCTTATTGATCAATTAACCAAGCCGGTTCAGTGGGTTGAAACTATGAATCATATTAAAAAATATGATGGTATAGTTATTGAATGTGGACCAGGAAAAGTTTTATCTGGATTAGCTAAAACTAATGGCATAGATAATATACTCTCAATGTGTTCAGATAATTTTTATGAAGAACTTCAAAATTTATTATGAGTAAAGAAATTGTTTTTATATCAGGTGCATCAAGAGGTATTGGAACTTCTATTGCCGAAAGTTTTGCAAGCCATGGACACACCGTAATTGGCACCTCCAGAAGTAATTTTACATTCGAGAGCAATAATGAGAACTTAATACCACTTGCATTGGATATCTCAGATCGAGACTCCATTAGAGAGTGTGTAACTTTCCTTAAAGAAAATGATTTATCACCAACAGTTTTAGTTAACAATGCTGGTATTACTTCAGATCAGTTATTTCTAAGAATGAAAGATGAAGAGTGGGATAATGTTATAGCAACCAACCTCACTGGCACATTCAATCTTACTAAAGCACTTATAAAAAATATGATAAAAAATAGACATGGAAGAATTATAAATATTTCATCTGTCTCCGGTCTTATGGGAAATCCAGGCCAAGTTAATTACTCATCAGCCAAGGCAGGTCTGAGTGGTTTTACTAAATCTCTTGCTAAAGAAGTTGGTTCGAGAGGAATAACTGTAAACTCTGTTGCACCTGGTTTTATAGATACTGACATGACTGCATATTTAGATGATGATGCAAGAGATAAATTAATAAAAGATATACCTCTTAATAGACTAGGTTCTGTTAAAGATATATCTGATCTTGTTTTATTTTTAGCAAGTCAAGAAGCTTCATACATAACAGGACAAACAATATCCGTTGATGGCGGATTGTTTATGTACTAACTACAAAAACAAATTATTCCTAATATGTGCAAATTTTATAAAATAGATGTAAAATTACGCCGTTTTATCTTGGAGTATTTATGAGTGTTGAAGACAGAGTTAAAAAAATTGTTAGTGATCAATTAGGAACATCAATAGATGAAATTCAAAGTGATTCATCATTTGTAGATGATCTTGGTGCTGATTCACTAGACACAGTTGAATTAGTAATGGCTCTTGAAGAAGAGTTTGACTTAGAGATTGCTGATGAAGATGCAGAAAAAATCTCTACTGTTAACGAAGCTGTAGAATACATAAATTCTAATTCCTAGAATTATATAAACTACCATTACTTGTTCTTAATAGAACAATTTTAACGAGATTCTATATATATTATGGAATCTCGTTTTTTTATGCGTTATAAATAGTCATATGTTATTAATTAGATACATATTTATAATTT
>RGHK01000148.1 GCA_010024215.1 Pseudomonadota bacterium
ACACAGCATCACTTAAAAATATTAAATTATCTGAATATAAGTCAAAAATAAATGAAGTAGCATCGAAGTATTCCCTAGATATAAATTTTGACAACTATATTGATGAACTTGGTGTTGGAGAAAAACAAAGAGTTGAGATATTAAAAGTACTATTTAGAGGTGCAAAAATTCTTATTCTTGACGAACCTACAGCTGTTTTAGTCCCACAAGAAGTAGATGAACTGTTTCAAAACCTAAATGATTTAAAGAAAAATGGAGTAACAATAATTTTTATCTCCCATAAGTTAGATGAGGTGTTAGAAATTGCTGAAAAGATAAGTGTTATGAGAGGAGGGCACTTAGTAGGCACAGTTGACGCTGGCGATATAAGCAAAAAAGATTTAGCTGAAATGATGATAGGGAAATCTTTACCCAAGCCACCGGAGAGAAATACTAAAGTGGGGAAAGAAATAATTTTAGAGATTAATAATTTGTCCTCACTTAATGAAGATGATAAATTTATATTCGAAAATGTTAACTTTAAGCTAAATTCTTCAGAAATACTTGGAATAGCAGGTGTTGAGGGTAATGGTCAAAGAGAGTTAGTAGAAGCAATAATAGGTATACAAGATATTGAATCTGGTGAAATATTACTTAAAGATAAGATTCTTAATAATCTTGGAACAAGAGAAAGGCTTGAAATGGGAATAAGCTTTATACCCGAAGACAGACAAGCACAAGCTTTGATTATGGATATGACTTTAACTGATAATGTAATTTTAGGCAGACAGTCTCTAAAGAAATACAAGACTAATATCTCAACGGTAAATCTTGCTTCTGCTAGTAAAGAATCAAAACAAATTGTTGAAAGCTATGAAGTTAAAACTCCCAACACCAAGACAATCGCAACTGCACTATCCGGGGGAAATCAACAAAAATATGTAGTTGGTAGAGAAATTGAAGATAACCCAAATCTTTTAATTGCATCTCAACCAACAAGGGGGATTGATATTGGAGCCCAAGCCTTGATATGGGACAAGCTAAAAGATTCGAGAGATAATGGATTAGGGGTGCTACTTATATCTGCCGATCTAGAGGAATTAATAGGATTATCTGACAGAATTTTAGTTTTTTATCAAGGAAAAATTGTAACTGAGCTAGATACTAATGATATAACACCAGAAATTTTAGGAAGCTATATGACAGGATTAAAAAAGTGAAATTTAGATTAAAAATTATCAGTTTTTCTGCACCATTGGTAGCTTTAAGCCTTGCAGTTTCACTTACGTCCTTAATTTTGGTAAGTATAGGTAAAAATCCTATTGAAACATTTCTAATGATGTACGAATATGGAACAACAGGGAAATCAATAGTCTCTATTTTAAATAGAACAATACCTTTATACATATCTGCTATAGCTGTAGCAGTTGGTTTCAAAATGGGATTGTTTAATATTGGTGTTGAAGGGCAATATTTGTTAGGTGCTTTAATTGCTGCTGCTCTTGGTACAACATTTTCTGTAGTTAAGCCTTTACACATTTTTCTCATAATGTTGATAGCAGTCGTAACTTCTTCACTATGGGGAGCAATTGCTGGCTATCTAAAAGTTTATAAAGGAATTCATGAAGTAATTTCTACGATTATGTTAAATTATATTGGAGTTGGATTGATTGCATATTCTTTATCTACTATCTTTTTTGATAAAGACGAAAAGAATGCAATACCTCAAACAGTAGAGCTTCCAGAAACAGGTCAACTTCCACCATTAAATAATTTTTTAAACATTGAAGACCTTCCCAACCTTCATGGCTTCCTTCCTATTGCAATTATTCTTGGGTTTTTTTATTACTGGCTTGTTTGGAAAACAACTTTAGGTTATGACTTAAGAGTTACAGGTGCAAACCCTATTGCAGCAAAATTTAGTGGAGTCGATCCAAAAAAATTAACAATTTTAGCAATGATTATTTCAGGTGGTTTTGCCGGCTTGGTAGGCATGGGGCCACTCTTAAGTTACTTTCACCAATACACAATAGATTTTCCCCCAGGGCTAGGTTTTGCGGGTATAGGTGTTGCTTTATTAGGTCGAAATCACCCTATTGGCATGGCCCTTGGAGCACTTCTTTTTGCTTTCTTGGATAGATCATCTCAGATACTTGATTTACGAGATGTTCCAAAAGAAATTGAAACGATGATGTCAGCATTTATATTATTAATAGTTGTAGTTTTTTATGAAATTATTAGAAGATATATAGTGACACAACAAATTAAAGACGCATCTAAGAAAGTTGATTCTGATGGATAATCTAATTAATTTTATAAAGAAGAACTATTTATTTATTTCTCCAGTTTTATTAATTTTAAT
>RGHK01000149.1 GCA_010024215.1 Pseudomonadota bacterium
GTTTATTTCTTTATTCATTGGTTAAAATAACTATATTGTTAATAATTTTACAAGAAAATAGACTTACAAAAAAAATTAATCTCCTTTGGAACTGTATCTTTAGATTTTCTTAAGATAATTAATATTCATGGAGACCTTGATAAGGTTGAAAAATTCCTTCAGGGACAGATTACGTCTGATATAAATCTTATACCCAACAAAAGCTTTCAGTTATCTGCTATATGCAATCAAAAGGGCCAAGTTATGGCTGATTTTATGATTCATAAGTCAAATAACTACAAGGTCATAATTGCATCAAAACTTTCAGATATATTTATTCATGAATTAAGTCCTTTTGCTAAATTTTTTGGTGCTAGTTTTGAGATTGATAAACAATATATATACGGACATATAACTAAAGAAAAACAACCACTTTCATACATTACAAATGAGCTTTTTTCGCTATCTGTAGAATTATGCAAAAAGAAAAAAACTCTTGAAGAAGAATTGGAATATAAGGATTGGATATTTGCTAACAAAATAGCTTCTAATTTTAATCTCAATGAGACTGATGTTGCTATTTATCGGCCCCTTGAGCTTAATTACGATAAATTAAGAGTTGCATTTGATAAAGGATGTTTTAGGGGACAAGAGATTATTGCAAGAATGAAGTATTTAGGTGTTGATAGAAGAAAATTTATTAATATTATTAGTCAAGAGAAAATTGCAGAGAGTAAAAATCTTAAAATACTTGGCGAAATTCTAAATTACAAAGGATATTGCGTTGCTAATGCAATAATTAAGAAGGATTCAATAAAAGAATACAGCATAGAAAATCCAGAAACTCTTATATTTTAGTTCTCCTACCAATTAATTGGTTTTTCTTTTCTTGATATCAGCAATTTGTTCGTTGATGAAAAATGTTTACAACCAAAAAAGCCCCTGTATGAAGATAAGGGTGACGGATGAGAGGATTTAAAAACAAAATTTACATTCTTATCTATTAGCATCTCTTTTTGAGATGAATGACTGCCCCACAAAAGAAAAATTACTCCTCCTTTATTATTAAGAAGCTGAATTACAGAATTGATTAATTTATTCCATCCAATATCCTTATGAGATCCTGGTTTTGATTCAATAACACTCAATGAAGAATTTAATAATAAGACTCCCTGCTTCGCCCAGTTTTCTAAATTTCCTGAATTAAATTTACAAAATCCAATATCATCTTCAATCTCTCTATAAATATTTTTAAGTGAGGGTGGAATTTTTAAACCTTTGTTAACTGCAAAAGCTAGACCATTAGCAAAACCATTTTGGTGATATGGATCTTGGCCAAATATCACAACCTTTGTTTTCTTATAACTGCAAAGTTCAAAAGCTTTATAAATATTTTCTAAAGAAGGATAAATATTTACCTTACTTTTAATTTGCTTGAATATTTCTTTAATAGGCTGGTCTAAACCTAGATTTAAATTGGCCTTTTCTATCTCTTTCTGCCAGTCATTTGGAAGTCTAAGGTATGTTTCAAATTGTTGCATAATTAACAAAATATTTATCCACAGAAACTGTGGATAAAGTTATGGATAACTTTATTTATATCACAACTGGCCCTTTTATTTAAAGGTTTTTTGCCACTTGAGCAAATTTTGTACAGTTATTTAAAAAATTACCGTATATCAATACTTTATAACTAATATACTAAAATTTTATAATAAGCTATGACAAAAATGCATCATCGCTTTTATCACTTTATTATGCTGTTGACAAGTACAATTATATGTTAATTTTTTACAGAAGATAAAAATGACAAAAGTTTAAAATCTAAGGCTAATTAGAATGGGTATTACTGCAGAGTCTCACACTAATAACATGGTCGATGTTTCTTATATTTTCAATCAATTCTTGTGAAGGTTCATCTTCTAAATCAATAAGATTTATACCAATAGAATCTCTACTTTTATGTGTCATGTCAGCAATATTAATATTTTTATAACCAATTTCATCAGTAATTTTTCCAATCATTCCAGGCTCATTTTGATTAATTATAACCATGCGATATTCTGTTTTTCTGTCAAGTTTTATTGATGGAAAATTAACTGAATTTACAATGACACCATCTCTTAAGAAATTAGAAATTTGTTCAGCTGCCATTACGGCACAATTAATCTCTGCTTCCTTAGTACTAGCTCCTAAGTGAGGTAAAAGTATTACATCATTAAAGTCATTTGATCTCGCTATAAGCTCAGGTGTTGGAAAATCCGTTACAAATCTATCAACGATTTTTGAATCAAGAGCGCT
>RGHK01000150.1 GCA_010024215.1 Pseudomonadota bacterium
TTAGACCAATTATCATGCCATACCACATACCTGCTGCACCCATAGGAGAACTAAAACCAGTATTTGTCAAATAATAACCAATTGGCATAGCAAAAATCCAGTAGGATATGAATAGTAATATCATTGGAATAAAAGTATCTTTATAACCTCTTAGGCTTCCAAGAGCTCCCATTTGTATACCATCAGGCAATTGAAATATTGCTGCAAAAATTAATAAGTAGACCGCAAGATTATATACAATTTCATCAGTAGTATATATCCCAACAATTAATTCTCTAAAGCTCATAATTAAAACTACATTTAAAAGAGCGGTTAATATACACATATATATAGTTGAATGAGATGCAACTTTTGCTTGTCTATAATTTCCTTCACCAATTAAATTACCAACTCTAGTAGCAGAAGCTAGACCAACTGAAAGAGGTACCATAAAAAATAAACTAGCTACATTGATAGCAATAGTATGACTCGCAACTATATTTTCACCCAAAATTCCAAGAATAATAGCAGCTCCAGAGAACATACTTAATTCTATGAATATACCAAAACCAATTGGCGTACCTAATTTAAATACCTCTTTGGTAGTTTCTTTTGAAGGAAAGGTAAATTCTGTAAATGGCTGGGTGGCTTTATATTTTTTATTTAAATTAATATAGATAAATATTGTAACCATCATTACAAAAGAGACTATGCTGGTAGCAATCCCACAACCTACACCTCCTAATTTTGGCGCTCCAAACCATCCGTAAACAAAAATTAAGTCGAGCGGAATGTTTATAATCATTCCAAAAAAAGCTATAAAAAAAACTGGTTTGGTTAATGTCATGCCTTCGCTGTAGCACCTTAAACATGTAAATATTGTTATAAAAGCAAAGCCCAACGCAACTGCTTTTAAATATTTTTCTGAGATATCTGTAATGCTTTTTTCAATTGGTAATGCATCTAAAATAACACCCATGTTCATAAAAAGAATAGCTAAAAATATCCCTAATGATCCAGCTATCCATAATATTTCTCTTAACTTTATTCCTATTTCTTTGAATTTTTTTGCTCCGTAAAGCTGAGCAACTATTGGTGTGACTGCAAAAATAACTCCAGAAATAAACATAAAAATAGTCATAGAAAACGCATTACCAACTGCTAGTCCGGCTAAGTCAGATGAGCTAGCTCTTCCAGCAATGATAGTGTCAGTTGTACCCATAAGCACATAGGACAACTGTGATCCGAATATTGGGACCCCAATTCTTAATAAATGTTTAAACTCCTTAAGATATTTTTTAATCAAAATTTTTTTAATGAAATAATTTTTTAGGCTACTTTATCATATTAAAATATCCTTAAAGGAGATTATTATCAGAAAAGACAACAGACCATATTGGTTAAAAAAACTTATCAATAAAATTGTAAAAATATACGTTAGACAATTTCTTGAGCCTCAATTTGAATACCTTGGAAAAGGTGGTGCTTTTTTTAAACCAAAGTATATAAAAGTGTTTGGTGGAAATGTATTTGTTGATGATTATCCAACGTTAATCGGAGCTAAGGATGCTCATATCCAACTCACCTCATGGGAAATTGGTGAACATAAAGGAAAGATAAAGATTGGTAAATTTTGTTTAATAACCCCTGGTGTAAGAATAATGTCTGCAGAAAATATTACCATTGGTGATTCTTGTATGATTGCTCACGGAGCTTATATTTCTGATGCTGATTGGCACGGTATATATGATAGAGCAAAGCCTGTTGGTAATACTAAACCTGTAGTATTTGAGGACAATGTCTGGATTGGAGATAGCGCCATAATATGCAAGGGTGTAACAATAGGTAAAAATAGTATTATTGGTGCTGGCGCAGTAGTAACAAAGAATGTTCCGCCAAATTCTATCTATGCTGGCAACCCTGCAAAATTGGTAAAAACTTTAGATGATGCTGAATTTAATACCAGAGCTAATTTTCTAGAGAATCCAGCCAAACTAGCAAAAGAATTTGATGCTTTAGACAAATATTCACTAGGCAAAAACACTCTATTGAGTTGGTTAAGAAGCATTGTTATGCCTGATAAAAATAATTAATTTATGAAAATTATTATTGATAAAGGAATAAAATCCTTTGAGAAAATTATTTCTGTTTTAGATGGTTTCATAGGTATTGAATTATGCTTTTTAAACACAGAAGAAATAATTCATAAGAACATAGAAGATGCAGAAATATTATTTATAAGATCAACTACAAAAATCGATAAACAATTAATTGAAA
>RGHK01000016.1 GCA_010024215.1 Pseudomonadota bacterium
ATATTATCAAGGTTAACCTAAAATACACATCTTTTTTAACATTTAGAATATATATAAATAGATATGGTAATAATAAGATTAGCTAGAAGCGGGGCAAAAAAGAACCCTTACTACTTTATAACTGTTGCAGACGAAAGAAAGCCAAGAGATGGAAAATTTATCGAAAGGCTTGGTTTTTTTAATCCGACAGCCAAAGGTCAAGAGGAAAGATTAAGACTTGATCTTGATAAGCTTAATGAATGGGTTTCTAAAGGCGCTCAGTTAAGTGAAAGAGTTCAATCTCTTGTTAAGGAAGCTAATTTGTCACCAGAAGAGCTTCAAGCAAAACTTGATGCCAAAAAAGCTAAATCTGATGCCAAAAAGGCTGCAGCTGCTGAAAAGTTAGCTAAAGAAGCAGAAGAAAAGGCTGCAGAAGAAGCCGCTGCTGCTGCAGAAGAAGCACCTGCTGAAGAGGAGGCACCTGCTGAAGAGGAAGCACCTGCTGAAGAAGAAGCTCCTGCTGAAGAGGAAGCTCCTGCAGAAGAAGCACCTGCTGAAGAGGAATCTGAAGAAAAAGATTCTTCAGATGATGAAAGTAAATAAAGAATTAGAAAATAATCATATTTGCATAGCCTCAATTGGTAAACCAAGAGGACTAAAAGGTGAATTTTTTCTAAACTCCTTTTGTAATCCAAAAGAAAATATTCTTAACTACTCAGAATTTTTTATTCAAGATAATAAAATTTCAAATTTTAAGATTGAATATATTAGAAAAATTAATTCAAAATTTTATTCCAAAATAGCTGGAATCGATGATATTGATTCTATAAAAATATATACAAACTTAAAAATACTTGTAAGCAAAGATGATTTACCTTTGTTAAAAGATGATGAGGCTTATTGGTATGAGCTTGAGGGTATGATTGTAATAGATCAAGAATCTGGCGATATCTTGGGATCTGTGGATTCTTTAAGTAATTTTGGAGCCCAGGATTGCATTCAAGTTAAACCCAGTGAAAAATCAGTAGACAATACACCCAGGTTAATCCCCTATGTAAAAGATGAATATATAAAATTAGTTGATAGAGATAATAAAATAATTTTCGTCAACTGGGACAAAGATTACCTCATATGAGATTTAATGTTTTAACAATTTTCCCTAAAATTTTTAAAATTTTTGATCATGGGGTTATCTCAAAAGCAATTGACAAAAATTTTATTATTGAATGCTACGACATTAGAAAAAATGCAATCAATAAACACGGGCAGATTGATGCGAAGCCTTTTGGTGGTGGAGAGGGAATGGTCATGATGCCAGAGCCACTAAAAAAGACTCTTATAGATATTCCTAAAAATGAAAGAGGCCATATTGTTTATTTATCTCCACAAGGAAAACAACTAAATCAAGATAAAGTTATAGAGCTATCGTTAATGAAAAATATCACTTTAGTTTGCGGAAGATATGAAGGCGTTGATCAAAGATTTATTGATAAATATGTAGATGAAGAAATATCTATAGGTGATTTTGTAATGAGTGGTGGGGAGTACCCAGCTGTTTGTTTGATTGATGCAGTTGTAAGAAATCTTCCTGGCACAATTGGAAATAGTGATTCTATAGAAAATGATTCATTTTACAAAGGCCTATTAAAAGGACCTGTCTATACAAGACCTAAAATTTTTGATGATATCAATGTTCCCGAAACACTTTTATCAGGAAATCATGCAGAAATTAAAGAATGGAAAGAGAGTAAATCATTTATACAAACCTATTTAAGAAGACCTGATTTAATAAATAATGTAAAATTAACAAAAAAACAAAAAAAACTCTTGGAAGAATTGGCATCTAAGGATATCCTATAGCACTTTTTAGGCGAATATAATGAACGAAACTGATAAAGAAAATACAATTAACGAAGAAGAAGTTGTTGAGACTGCTGAAGAAACTGTAACTGAAGAGGCTGCATCTGAAGAAGCTCCTGCTGATGAAGTTGTAGCGGAGGAAGCTCCTGCTGAGGAGTCTGCATCTGAGGACACTCCTGCTGATGAAGTTGTAGCGGAGGATGCACCTGCTGAAGAGGTTGCATCTGAAGAAGCTCCTGCTAAAGAAGAAAACACAAGGCTTTTGAAGGAGTTGTTATGGGAATTAAGAATCGTGGACTTAATTCATCATTTATCGTCAGAAAGATTTCTAGTGGAATAGGTGTTGAAAGAACTTTTCAGACCCATAGCCCATTAATTGATTCAATTAAGGTTAAAAGAAAAGGTGATGTAAGACAGTCTAAGCTTTTCTACTTAAGAGAAAGATCAGGAAAATCAGCCAGAATCAAAGAAAGATTAGATTAATCAAATGACTAAAGATATTAAAAAGGATCATTTGATTAGATCCTTTTTAGACTCTTTGTTCATAGAAAAAGGCTTATCAAAGAATACCGTCAAATCATATCAAGGCGATCTTGATGCATTTTCAAATTGGTTGTTTGAGGCCGATTTAGATTTTATTCAAGCATCTTCTGCAGTATTAAATAAATATATTTCTTCCTTATTTGAATCAGGCTTAAAAAGCTCTTCGGTAAATAGAAAATTATCAGCAATAAAGTCTTTTTATTTATTTTTATTAAAGAAAAAAATTATAAAAAAATCGCCAGCAGATGAAATTGTTATGCCAAAACAAGAAAAGTATTTGCCTGTATCAATGTCAGAAGATGAGGTAGAAAGGCTATTAAATAGTCCAAATCTAGAAAAGAGTATTGAGAGAAGAGATAAAGCTATGATTGAAATTTTATATGCTACAGGCATGAGAATTTCTGAACTTGTAAATCTAAAAATTACTGATTTAGATTTTAATAGATCTGTTCTTAAAGTCTTTGGTAAAGGATCAAAGGAGAGATTAGTGCCTTATGGTGAGAAAGCAGCCGATGCATTAAATATTTATCTTAAAGAAAGAAATAATTCTAAATGTAAAGAAATTTTTTTGAGTAATAGAGGCACAAAAATAACAAGAGGTGCTTTTTGGAAAAGAATAAAGATTTATATCATCAGAGAAAATCTTAAGCCAACAATTTCACCTCACACGCTAAGACATGCCTTTGCTACTCATCTCTTAAATAGAGGCGCTGATTTAAGATCAGTACAAATTTTATTAGGACATAGTGACTTATCGACAACCCAAATATATACTCACATTGCAAAGCAACGATTAGGCGAAATTCTTAAAAAGCATCATCCAAGAGGTTAAAGTGAAACAGCTAAGTATTTCATTTATTTTTATTTTATTTTCTTTTTGTGTTGCTGCAAATGAGCAAGAAATAAGAAATAGTTTAAAAAATATTCTTCCTGATGGTGCGCAAATAGAATCTATTAAAAAAACTGCAATTGAAGGTCTTTATGAGGTTTACTATGGAGATCTTGAACCAATATATGTCAATAAAGATGGCTCTTTTTTTATTTATGGCGATATATACAAAATAAATACTAATTCAATAACAAATATAACTGATCAAAGTATTAATAAGAATAGAGAAGCCATATTAAATGGTTTACCCGAAGATGAGTTTATTTCTTTCAAATCCACAAAAGAAGAGTTTTCAGTTATTGTTTTTACAGATGTTGATTGTGGATATTGTAGAAAATTACATAAAGAAATTGATGAATATAATCAATTAGGTATTTCTATAAAATATGCGGCCTATCCTAGATCTGGATTGGGTACTCAAGCCTTCTCTAAAATGGTTAGTGCTTGGTGCTCAGATGACCCAAAAGATAGCTTAACAAAATTAAAAAATGATAAAAAAGTAAGTTCATCCTTTTGTGAAGAGCAGCCCGTATCAAAGCATTATGTCATAGGACAAAAACTAGGTATCACCGGAACACCTGCTCTATTTTCTGCTGATGGTAGATTATTTCCAGGATATGTGGAGCCTGAAGAATTATTAAAGAGATTAAAATCATAAAATTATGCCAAATCAAGATTTTTCAAATGCAAAAAAACTTCCTCCATATATATTTGGACAAATTAATTTATTAAAGCAACAAGCAAGGCTTCATGGAGAGGATATTATTGATTTTGGGATGGGTAACCCTGATCAAGCAACGCCAAATCCAATTGTAGAAAAGTTAATAGAAACTGTAAAAAATCCAGCTACACATAGATATTCTCAGTCAGTAGGATTACCAAAACTAAGAAAAGCAATTAAAGATTGGTATTCTAGAAAATATAATGTCGATTTGAATGAAGAGCTTGAGGTTGTGACCTGTATGGGTTCAAAAGAGGGCATAGCTCACTTGTCATTAGCAACGTTATCTCCTGGAGACAATGTTTTAGTTCAGTCACCCACATATCCAATTCATTCATATGGTGTTGTTATAGCAGGAGCTAATCTGCATTCAATAACTTTAAAAGATGATACGGATAAGTTTTTAGTTGATATTGAAGATGCTATTAAAAGATCTTCACTAAAACCAAAGATGATCATAATTAATTTTCCATCAAACCCTACTACCCAATACGTATCAATTGAATTTTTTCAAAAAATTGTAGAAATTGGTAAAAAATATGATATTTGGATTATTCATGATCTTGCTTATGCTGATATTGTATATGACGGCTATAAAGCCCCATCCATATTAGAGGTAGATGGAGCAAAAGATATTGCTGTTGAATTTTTTACTTTATCTAAATCATATAACATGCCTGGATGGAGAGTTGGATTCTGTTGTGGAAATAAAGAATTAGTTCAAGCTTTAATAAAAATAAAGTCTTATTTAGATTATGGAACATTTACCCCTATTCAAGTTGCCGCTATTAAGGCCCTAAATGATTGCGATAATGAAGTCAGTGAAATATGTTCTATGTATGAACGCAGAAGAGATGAACTATGTAATGGATTAAATAGAATAGGATGGAGTGTTAAAAAGCCACTTGCCACAATGTTTGTCTGGGCTAAAATACCTGAAAAATATTCTAAACTTGGCTCCTTAGAGTTCAGTAAGTTGCTTATTGAACATGCTAATGTTGCTGTATCTCCTGGGGCTGGTTTTGGTGCTGATGGTGATGATTATGTTAGATTCTCGCTTATTGAAAATGAACACAGAACTAGACAGGCTATAAGAGGAATTAAGAACTTTTTATCTATGGAAATATAATGAAAACTTTAAAAATTGGTATTTGTGGTTGGGGAAATGTTGCTACTGGCTTATTTAAAGCTATAGAAAAAAACTCTAATCTAATTCAATTAAATGGAGGAGTTAATTTAACTATAGATGTAATTGGGGCAAGAAGAGATAATCCAAAGTGCAACCCAGGTAAAACTAAAATAGAAAGAGATATTTTTGATGTAATAAAACATGATATTGATGTAGTTGTTGAGCTGATTGGGGGAGTTGAGGTTGCAAGAGAATTAATTATTAAGGCAATCACTAATAAAAAGCACGTAGTTACTGCTAATAAAGCTGTCATTTTTCATCATGGTGATGAATTATTTAAATTAGCTCAGGAAAATGGAGTAAAAATTTTGTTTGAGTCAGCAGTATGCGCAGGGACACCAATTATAAAATTATTAAAAGAAGAACTTGCCGCTAATAAAGTTTCAAAAATTTCAGGCATGCTAAATGGAACATCAAATTTTATTTTATCTAATATGGAGGAAGGTGCTGAGTTTGATAGCACTCTTAAATTAGCCCAAGATAAAGGGTATGCAGAACCAGACCCAGCTTTTGATATTGAAGGTATGGATGCAGCTCATAAAATTGGAATACTATCATCTTTGGCTTTTGGCACATCATTGCCACCTGAAGATTTCTTTGTAGAAGGCATAACAAAAATTCAAAAAAGCGATTTCTCATATGCAATGGATATGGGTTATACGATTAAACATTTAGCTGTAGCTAAAATTAATGAAAGCTCTCTTGAATTAAGAGCGCATCCTGCATTAATAAGCCTTGATTCACATTTAGCTAACTTAAAAGGAGTTAGAAATGGCATGGAGATTGATACGGATTTAATTGGTAAAATTCATATAGCTGGATCTGGAGCTGGACAAGAATCAACTGCTTCTGGTCTTATTTCAGATTTAATCCATCTATCAAATACAAATGAAATCTCAGATCAATTGTATAAAGGTGACGAAGGTAAATATCCAGTTTTAGACTTTTCAAATTTAGTTTTTCAGTATTATTTTTATATTGAAGCAGAAGACAAGCCTGGTGTCATGGCGTCTATTACATCTCTGATGGCATCAAAAGAAGTTGGAATAGAATCAATTGTTCAAAAAGAAGAACTTGGGGACAGCTGTGTACCAATTATTCTAATAACAGATCCATTCAAGGAAAGTGATCATGCAGAATTACAAAAAGAACTATTAAATTTGGATTCAGTTAGGGCAATTAGATCAATAAGAATAGAAGCTAAATAAAGATGTTATTTCATAGTACTAGAGGTAATGATAGTGGAAGAACTTTTGAAGAGGTTCTAATGCAAGGTCTTGCAAATGATGGAGGCCTTTTTATGCCTGATTATTGGCCTCAAATTAATATCGAGCATATTAAATCGCTTAATACATTCATAGATATAGCTAAATACATTGTTCCACTTTTTACAAAATCTTCATTTAGTGATGATGAGGTTTTAGAACTTTTAGATTCAACCTGGCATGATTTTAGTAAGAAAAATTATGCTGAAATCCACCAACTTGATAAATCAAAATATGTATTAGAGCTATTCCATGGTCCCACAGCAGCATTTAAAGACTTTGGACTTCAATTAGCAGCAGCATTTTTTAACAAATCTCTTATAAAGCAGAACAAAACTGCTATTGTCTTAGGTGCTACGTCAGGAGACACAGGCTCAGCAGCAATTGATGCATGCAGAAGGTTTGAATCAATAAAAAGTTTTATATTGCTTCCTGATGGGAATATGTCAGAGGTACAAAGAAGGCAAATGACTACTGTTGAAAGTTCAAATGTCTTTACATTAAGGGTAAGCGGAACATTTGATGATTGCCAAGCTATTGTGAAAGAAGCATTTAGTGAAAGAACTTTTTTAAAAGATGATCAATTTCTTTTAGCTGTAAATTCAATAAATTGGGTAAGAATAATCGGCCAAATATGTTATTACTTTTATGCTTGTTTAAAGATAAATAAGTTTGATGAACCGCTTAATTTTTCTGTTCCAACTGGGAATTTTGGTAATGTTTTTGCCTGTTACTCTGCACATAAGATGGGTATGCCTCTTAATAAGATTCTTGTAGCAGTAAATAATAATAATATTTTACATAGGTTTTTTTCTGATAATGATTATTCTCGATCAAAAGTTTCTGAAACTATTTCACCTAGTATGGATATTAGTATTGCAAGTAACTTTGAAAGGCTCATATATGATTTTTATTCAGAAAGAAATTCTGAAATATGTAATTCTTTTTACAAAAATTTTCCAGAATCTCCAATTAAATTGGATAATCAGATGTGGGAGAAGTCCAAGGAATTATTTCTAAGCTATTCGGTTGATGATTTCTCAACAATAGAAGCAATGAAAAATATTTCTGAATCATATGATTATTTAATAGATCCTCATACCGCAGTTGCCTCTCAAGCAGTTGACAGTATGCAAAGTAGCTTAGAAGGGACTACGGTAATCTTATCAACAGCTCATCCAGCAAAATTTCCAAAAGTAGTTTCCGATGCTGGATTGAATCTTGGTGAAATACCAGAATGTCTTTCTATTATTTTTGAAAAAGAAGAAAGATCTAAAGATTTTCCTGCTTCAAAAGAATTAATTTTTGATTATATAGTTCATAATAATTCATAGGATGGATGTTACAGAACTTAAGGCCGGATTAAATGATCTAAAAACACGCCTAGAAGATATCAAAGAAGGGGTTTTTGAGATTTCTAAAAAAGAAAGTAGACTCAAGGAGATTGAAGCAGACCTTAGTAAAGAAGAGGTATGGTCCGATTTAGAACTTTCGCAGTCAATAAGCAAAGAGAAAACGGCATTAGAAAAAACATTAAATTCATTTAAATCAATTGATGAGAAAGTGAGCGATGGTTTGATGTTCATAGATATTGCTGAAGATGAGGGAGACACAGAATCCATTAGAGAAATTAAAGAAAGTTTTAAAGATCTAGAAAAGTCTGTTGCTGAACTTGAATTTAGCAAAATGTTTACTAATAAAATGGATCAAGCTTCTGCTTATGTAGAAATTCAATCTGGTTCAGGTGGAACTGAGGCACAAGATTGGGCTGAAATGTTGTTAAGAATGTATACGAAATGGTCAGAAAATAGGGGTTTCACATCAGATTTAATTGAAATATCGCATGGTGAAGTAGCAGGAATAAAATCTGCTACCCTACACGTTGATGGTGAATATGCTTACGGCTGGTTAAGAACTGAAACGGGTATTCATCGTCTTGTAAGAAAATCTCCATTTGATTCAGGTAACAGAAGACATACTTCCTTTGCTTCAGTTTTTATTTCACCAGAAGTTGATGATTCTATTGAAATAAATATAAATAATGCTGACATTAGAGTAGATACATATAGAGCAAGCGGGGCTGGTGGGCAGCATGTAAACAAAACTGATTCTGCTGTTAGGCTAACGCATATTCCTTCAGGGGTGGTTGCACAAAGTCAAAGTGATAGGTCTCAGCATAAAAATAAAGAAAATGCTATGAAACAATTAAAATCTAAGCTGTACGAGTTAGAATTACAAAAGCAAAACCAAGAAAAACAAGAGCTTGAAGAAAGTAAGTCCGATATAGGATGGGGAAGTCAAATTAGATCTTATGTTCTTGATCAATCAAGAATCAAAGATTTAAGAACAAGTTACGAAACTGGAAATACATCGGCAGTTTTAAATGGTGATTTGGATGAATTTATGAAAACTAGTTTAAAAGCAGGAGTGTAGATATAAATGTCTGAAGAAAATATTGGTGGAGAAGAGGGTATCATCGAAGAAAGAAGGAAAAAACTCCAACTTCTTAGAGACAAAAAAAAGGCATATGTTAACGATTTTTTAAAGGATCATTATGCTTTAAATCTTCACGAAAATTATGATGGATTTTCCAAAGAAGAGCTTGCAGCTAAAAATGAAGAAAATGTATCTATTGCAGGAAGAATTGTTTTAATGAGGGTGATGGGTAATGCCAGTTTTGCTACAGTCAGAGATTCAAGCGGTGACATTCAGATTTATGTAAGTAAAAATACTGTAGATCTTGAAACTTATGAGGATTTTAAGACATGGGATCTCGGCGATATAGTAGGGGTGAGAGGAAAACTATTTAAAACTAAAACCGACGAGTTAACAATTGAAGCATCAGAAGTAGTACTTATAACTAAGTCAATAAGACCAATGCCTGATAAATTTAAGGGTCTTGCTGATATAGAAACTAGGTATAGGCAAAGATATCTTGATCTGATGAGCAATGATCAGCAAAAAAATGTTTTTCTTAATAGGTCCGATATAATCGAATCTTTAAGAGCTTCTCTTAAAGAAAGAAACTTTATAGAGGTTGAAACACCTATGATGCACCCAATACCTGGGGGAGCAGTGGCAAGACCGTTTGTCACAAAACATAATGCTCTTGATAGAGAGCTTTTTCTAAGAATAGCACCTGAACTGTATTTAAAAAGACTTTTGGTAGGTGGTTTTGAGCGTGTTTTTGAAATCAATAGAAGTTTTAGAAATGAGGGGCTCTCTACCAAACACAACCCTGAATTCACAATGCTTGAATATTATGAAGCATTCGGAACGCTCAATAATACTATCGAGTTTACTGAAAACATGATTAAAAATGCATGCGAGATAATTAACAAAACATTAAAAATAACATGGGGAGCTGATGAAATTGATTTATCGAGTTTCAGAAAAGCTAATTTATCAGATTTGGTCCTTGAGCATAATAAGGAAATTAGTGAAGAGGATATAAATAAAATCAGTGGAAAAGAGCTTTTAGAATTATTTGAATCTAGTGTCGAGGAAAAGTTAATTCAACCAACTTTTGTAATAGGCTATCCTGTAGAGGTGTCTCCTTTATCAAGAAGAAATAACGAAAATCCAGAAATAGCAGACAGGTTTGAATTATTTATTGGTGGGAAAGAAATTGCTAATGGTTTTTGTGAGCTTAATGACCCTGATGATCAAGCAGAAAGATTTAGAGAGCAAGTCAAAGCCAAGGATACAGGCGATAAAGAGGCTATGTCATTTGACGAAGATTATGTAATTGCATTAGAGCACGGAATGCCACCAGCAGTTGGAGTTGGTATTGGAATCGACAGATTAGTGATGATGATTACTAATCAAACATCAATAAGAGATGTTATTTTATTTCCTCAATTAAAGTCTTAAGAGTTACCTGAGGGTATGTCTTTATAAGGCATGCCTTTATCTGCCCTAGCATCTTGAGGAAGTCCAAGCACTCTTTCAGCAATAATATTTTTAAGAATTTCATCAGTTCCCCCGGCTATTCTAAGACCAGGCGCACCTAACCAAGCATTCTGGAAGCTTTGAATTTCTGGATTATTAGTTTTTAACATTCCAGACATATCTAAAGAGTCCATGCCAAAATTACCAATGCTTTGAAGCTTATTTGCACTTACAATTTTAGTTATTGAAGCTTCAGGACCTGGTGTTTCACCTCTGGAGAGAGCAGACATAGTTCTTAACTTAGTATTCTTAAGTCCATTTGCTTCACAATACCAGTCAGCGATAGATGCCCTTACAGATTTATTATTAATAAGTGGCTCACCTAAATCATCTTGAGTTTTTGCCCATCTAAAAGCATCTTCAACATCAGCACCATTTGCATCGCCAACAGCAAGCCTTTCATTCATTAAAGTTGTTATCGCTACTTTCCAACCATCTCCTATTTCTCCAAGTCTTTGAGAATCTGGAATTACAACATCAGTAAAATAGACTTCATTAAAACTTGAACCTCCTGTTATTTGTTTAATTGGTTTTACTTCTATTCCAGG
>RGHK01000151.1 GCA_010024215.1 Pseudomonadota bacterium
TATACTCTCAAAAGAGGCAGCTGCATATCATTTTCTTAGTGGTTATACAGCTAAGGTTGGGTCAACAGAAATAGGATCAGGATCAGGGATTGAGTCAACTTTCTCAACCTGTTTTGGAGCGCCCTTTTTTCCAAGGCCGGCAGGTGTGTATGCAGACTTATTAATGAAGAGAATAGAAGCCTTTAATTCTAAAGTTTTCCTAGTTAACACTGGATGGACTGGCGGACCATATGGCACAGGTTCTAGGTTTTCTATTCCAACTACAAGGCGAATTGTTAATGCTATTCAAAATGGAGAACTAAATGATGTTAAAACTCAGCATATAACTGGACTTAACCTTAATGTTCCTATAGTTGTAGATGGTGTTGACTCTAAACTCCTAAATCCAATTGAAACCTGGGATGATCCAAAAAACTATAATAAATACTTAGAAGAACTAGTTATAAAATTCCAAAATAACTTTAAAAAATTTGATGTTGGTCATGATATTATCTCTGCAGGACCAAAATTTTAGAGATAACTGTGGACTTCCACACTTTATTAGAAAATCTTAAAAAAAAATCTTTTTTTTCAAATCTCAGTATTGCAAGAGGCATTGAGAAAGAATCCCTTAGAATAACAAAAGATGGGTTTATTTCTAAAAACGGCCATCCAATAGGTCTTGGATCATCATATACAAACCCATCAATAACAACAGATTTTGCAGAATCTCTAATTGAGATGGTTACTCCAGTTTATGACAATGTTGATGATTTATATAAAAAATTAGAAACACTCCATTTTTTTATTAATCAAAACTTAGAAGACGAAGAAATGTTATGGCCTTTTTCGATGCCGCCAAAAATATTAAATGAATCGAGTATAAAAATTGCGACATATGGTGATACAAACATGGGCAAGCTTAAACACGTCTATAGAAAAGGTCTTGCAATTAGATATGGTAAGACAATGCAATGTGTTGCTGGCATTCACTATAACTTTTCAATATCAAAAGAATCTTTAGAAAAACTAGGTTATAAAAATCGGAAAGATAAAGATGATGCATATCTGAATCTAATTAGAAACTTTAAAAGGCTATTCTGGTTTGTATTAATAGAATTTGGAAACTCGTCCTTGATAGATAAATCTTTTGTTTCTGGCAGAGAACATAATATCATCAAATATCTAGCGGTATCCTCCAAATTGAGAATGAGCTATATGATTGCATAAGACCAAAAAGAGCGGGCAAAAGCGGAGAAAGACCATACCAATTGCTTAAAAATCAAGGGATACAGTATGTTGAAGTTAGAGGTATAGATTTAAATCCGCATGAGCCAGTGGGTATATCAAAAAAACAAATAAGAATATTAGACCTCTTACTTATTTATTGTCTTATCACACCAAGCCCACAAATGGATAATGAAGAAAAAAATAAAATTGATGAACAAGATAAAAATATAATCAAAGCAGGAAAAAGCGCTGATGCAAAAGTATGGTTTAAGGGAGAAGAGGTTGCAATCTCTTCAGCAAGAAATGAATTAATAGAAGAGCTTAAATTTATTGCAGATGAATTAAGTGATGAGTTATATGTTGAAGCAATTAATTTAGATGATGTTTATAAGAATAAATTTGATAAGAATGATTCCTTTCATGAAGCTGGCATTATTAAAGCTATAGAAAATGTTAAAGCGATTAATACTTTTACAAATATTGATCTTGAAGTGTGCGAAAAAGAAGCTAGTGATTCACTAAAAGAGTTTGATAGAATTAATCAATTGCAAGAAATTAGTTTTGAAGAGTTTATAGACTCTTATAATTCAAAAATATAAATAGGGGTAATTATGAAAGCTTTACAGTGCATCGAACTTGGTGGTCCAGAAAAACTAATAGTAACCGAAGTGGATGACCCTATTATTGCAGATGAACATTTAATCATCGATGTTAAATCAGCTAGTGTAAATTTTCCGGACGTTTTGATGATTCAAGGACTATATCAATTTCAACCGCCTATGCCATTTATTCCAGGAGGAGAATCTGCTGGTATCGTATCAGAAGTTGGAGCTGGGGTTGAAGGATTTTCAGTGGGAGATAAGGTCTTTGCAGCCACTGGAGTTGGAGGAATATGCGAAAAGATATTGGCTCACAAAAGCAATGTAAGACTAATACCTGAAAAAATGGATTTTGAGATAGCAGCTGCTCTCTCTGTAACCTATGGAACCTCAATTTATGCTTTAAAGCAAAGGGCAAATCTAAAAGCTGGTGAAACATTAT
>RGHK01000152.1 GCA_010024215.1 Pseudomonadota bacterium
AAAACAGTATAGAAAAAGTTACTATTTGTGTTTTAGGACCTATGACTAATATAGGAAAAGTTTTATCTGAAAGACCAGATTTAACATCAAATATTGAACAGATTATTTTTATGGGTGGTGGAGCTGGGTTTGGCAATACAACTCCTGTTGCAGAATTTAACTTTTTAGTAGATCCCGATGCAGTAAAAATTGTTTTAAATTCAGGTATTCAATTAATAATGATGGGCCTTGATGTAACACATCAAGCTATTTCAACTGAAGAGAGGCTGGGGGAAATCTTAAAAACAAATACATTGACTGGTGAACATATTGTTAATCTTATGAGTTCACTTGCAGACTTAGATATTGTTAAAGAAAAATTTCCCGATGGAACTCCAGTACACGATGCATTTGTTACAGCATACTTAGTTGATAATAGTTTAACTAGTGGTGAATTAGTAAATGTAGAGGTTGAAGTTGAATCAGAGCTTACACTAGGACAATCTGTCATAGATATAAATAATATTTCAGGTAGAGAAAAAAACGTACATTGGATGAACGAAGTTGATGACGAAAAATTATTTAATATAATTAAAAAAACTGCTTCTAGTATTAAATAATTTTGATTCTAAATAATTTATTGTTACTTTAATTTTGTCAAATTGAAGTAAAAAACTTGATAAAGATACAAGCTTATGAATTAATATTTGTCTACTATGGAACAAATAAAGGTATATTTTGTACCTTCAACTAGTTGGACAAGGAGTAAATGTGACTCGAATGAAGTCAAAATGGCTAATACTATTTATGGTGTTTAGCTTATTTTTAGTTGCTTGCGGTGGAGAAACTAGTGATGATGCAGTTGAGGAAACTGCTGTTGAAGAACCAGCTGAGACTTTAGATTCTCCAGCTACAACAGCAGCATCTGCAGAAGCACCTGAAGAACCTGCTGTAGGAGTTTGTTTAGTGCTTGATATTGGAGGCTTGGGAGACCAAGGGTTCAATGATAGTGCGTATCTAGGTTACAACATGGGTATTGAGGAATTTGGTGTAGAAGGAACCTTCTTAGAGCCTGATGAAGGCGGTGAGAACAGAGGTGAGTTATTGAACCTTTGTGCAGAAGATGGCAATGCACTTGTTATCGGAAACGGTTTCTTATTTGACGTTGCTATGACAGAGTCAGCAACTAATTTCCCAGATACTAACTTTGCTATAACTGACTCAGTTATTGAACCTGCTAATGCAAGAGGTATGATTTTTGCTGCTGAACAAGGTTCATTCTTAGTTGGTGTAGCTGCAGCTCTAAAAACCCAAACTAATAAAGTTGGATTTATTGGTGGAGTAGATATTCCATTAATTCATGCATTTGAAGTAGGTTTTGTGGCTGGAGTTCAAGCTGTTAACCCAGATATTGAAATTGATATTAAGTATGCTTCCGTACCACCTGACTTTTCAGGTTTTGGAGATCCAGTAAAAGGTAAAGAAATTGCTCTCGCACAATATGAAGCTGGAGCAGATGTAATTTATCATGCAGCTGGTGGTACCGGTATTGGTATGTTTGAAGCAGCAGCAGAAGTTTCTGCATCTACTGGTTCAAAAGTATGGGGTATTGGTGTTGATCAAGACCAATACTTAACAATCGGTGGTGCTATTCCTGAAGTTCAGGAATACATTTTGACCTCAATGGTTAAAAAGGTAGAAGTTGCTGTTTACAATGCAATTAAAGACACCGTCAATGGAACATTTAGCGGTGGTCCTGTAGCTGAAGATGTTGAAAGTGGTGGTATTGATATTTCATACACCGGTGGATACATTGATGACATTAAAGATGAAATTGAAGCTTACAGAGCAAAAATAGTTAGTGGAGAAATAGTAGTTCCATCTAGCCGTTAGTTAAATAAAATTCGATTTATTCGTTCCAAGTTAATTCTTGGAACGAATAAATTTTTGAAAAAAAATGAAAAAAGCTATTACCACATCTAAAATATCAAAATCCTTTCCAGGAGTATTAGCCAATTCTGATGTATCTATTGAAATTGATGAAAGTTCAATACATGCTATTGTTGGCGAAAATGGAGCAGGTAAGTCAACATTAATGAAAATAATGTACGGAATGATCAAGCCTGACATCGGAGAGATTACAATTTTTGATAAATCTGTGAATCTCTCATCTCCTAAAGATGCAATTAAAGAAGGAATAGGAATGGTTCACCAACACTTTATGCTTGCTGATAACTTAAGTGTTCTGGAGAGTGTGATTTTAGGCATTGA
>RGHK01000153.1 GCA_010024215.1 Pseudomonadota bacterium
GATTCAAAAGGTGGCCATGTAGTGGCCAGAATAGACTACACCCTTCTAGGAAGTTTGATTACCATAGACCACTGGGAGATTAACTGGAGAGACGATTGGCCCTTAAGGTTAGCTACCCAGTTTCTTACAAATTGTCTATACCCGTCTTCCCAAGGTTACACCGTAAGGGTAGAGAAAGAGTCTTATTCTTTCTGGGTCTCTGAGCACTTCGTACCCTTGTCTAATGAATCTGATGATTATTTGATTTTTAACGATGGCCATTCCTAAGATAAAAGATAATACAAATGAAAATATTATGAATAATAAAACCCACATAGCATAAGTATCGATTATGGGAATTAGAGTAGCTGTGCTTATAGTAAAGCCTATTAAAACAATCCCGACCTGTAATGGAATTGTAGAAATTTTTGTTGATATCGCTTGAGCATTATTTTTATATATTAATGAATAAATCAATCCAAGAAATATAGCTAAAATAGGACTCAAAACTATTATAGCTAACAGAGAAAATATAATTAAAATAAAATTTGCTGGCATGAAAATTCGTTTCATGAAAATAAAATTTTAGGCTTTGACTTTATCTTTGATCTCAGCAAATTTTAAAGACCCATTCACTATATCAAGTTTTATTTGACCACCAGATTTAAGATTACCAAATAATAACTTGTCCACTAATGGTTTTTTGATATTTTTAGAGATAAATCTTTCCATTGGTCTAGCACCCATTTCTTTATCATATCCATTATCAGCTATCCAGCTAATAACTGCCTTTGAGACAACAATTTCAACATTCCTTTTATCCAATTGAGCCTGAAGTTTTGTGAGGAACTTATCAACGATTGATAAAATAATAGATTTATCTAAATAATTAAATTGGATAGTCTCATCTAATCTATTTCTAAATTCGGGTGTGAAAAGTTTATTTAATGAATTCATAGCATCTGATTCATTAGATGAAGAACTAAATCCTATATTTCTTTTTGCTAACAATTCAGCTCCAATATTTGTTGTCATAATTAGAATTACATTTCTAAAATCTGCTTTTCTTCCATTATTATCAGTTAAGACACCAGCATCCATGACCTGAAGAAGAATATTAAATATATCAGGGTGAGCTTTTTCAATTTCATCTAATAACAAGACGCAATGTGGTGATTTAACAATTGCTTCGGTAAGTAGTCCGCCTTGATCAAAACCAACATACCCTGGAGGCGCACCAATCAATCTTGATACAGTATGTCTTTCCATATATTCACTCATATCAAACCTAATAAGATCTATACCCAAAATTTCAGATAATTGTTTTGAAATCTCAGTTTTTCCTACCCCAGTCGGTCCTGTAAATAAAAATGAGCCAATAGTCTTATTATCATCTCTCAACCCTACTCGAGATAGTTTTATAGCATTTGCCAATGTTTCTACAGCTAAATCTTGGCCAAAAATAACTCTTTTTAAATTTTCTTCTAAATTTTTGAGATCTTTTTTATCAGAAACGGTTATATTTTGTTCTGGTATTTTTGTAATTTTAGCGATAGTTTTTTCAATATCTGACTGATTTACAGTTATTTTTTTATTATTTTTTCGTGCTATGTTGAGCATAGCCCCAGTTTCATCAATAACATCAATAGCTTTATCAGGTAAAAATCTTTCGTTTATATATTTTGACGAAAGATCTACTGAGGCATTTATAGCTTCACTTGAGTATGCAACATTGTGATATTCCTCATAGATACTTTTAATGCCATTAATAATCTCAATACACTCATCAAAAGATGGTTCTACAACATCAATTTTTTGGAATCTTCGAGATAATGCTTGGTTTTGATCAAATATACCTCTGTATTCTTGAAATGTTGTTGATCCTATACACCTTAAAGAACCTTTGCCAAGGGCTGGTTTAAGCAAGTTTGATACATCTAAAGAACCGCCTGAAGCAGAACCAGCTCCTATGATTGTATGAATTTCATCAATAAATAATATTGCATTCTCTTTTGTTTCTAAAAAGTTTAAAACTTCTTTAAGCCTTTTTTCAAAATCACCTCTATATTTAGTTCCAGCAATTAAAGCAGCAATATCTAATGAATAGATAACTGATTCATTAAGAATACTTGGAACTTTCTTATTACAAATTAGATATGCGAGACCCTCAGCAATTGCTGTCTTACCAACTCCGGATTCACCTACTAGCAATGGGTTATTTTTTGATCTTCTAGATAAAATT
>RGHK01000154.1 GCA_010024215.1 Pseudomonadota bacterium
ATCAAGAGCAGTAGTTATTTTGAAATTTTAAATGATAAGGATAAAGATAAACTAAGTTTAATCTTCAAAAAATGAGCAAGTATTTTATATTCATACCAAATCTTCTATCAATAATTCGAATAGGGTTGGTGTATCCGATTCTAAATAACATATTTATTGGGAATTTTTTAATTAGCTTAGTGTATTTTCTATTGGCTTCTATTACAGATGCTTTAGATGGGTTTCTTGCTAGAAGAATGAAGTGGCAAACGTATTTAGGAACAATTTTAGATCCTATTGCAGACAAACTTTTATTATCAGGAACAATTTTTATTCTATGGCTAAATTCTTATATTCCTTTATATATTTTTGTTATTTTTATTGGAAGGGATGTTGCCATTCTGCTTGGTGCAGCTGTTCACATGACTCTAATTGAATCTGAGACACCACTGCCAAATATCTTAGGAAAAATAACTACAGGCTTACAGATAGCATATATAGTTATTATCTTCTTATTTCAAATTTTTAATGTTGATATGACATTAATCCTATTAGATGCATTCATACTTGTGGTGACTTTAATGAGCCTAATTGTTTATGCTAAAAACTGGTTCAGGAATATTAATGAGTATCATAATGAATAAACCTCAACAGCTTACTTTTCCATGGCATAAATCTAACAAATCTTCTTTCGATGAATTCTACGTCGTTAGCTCCAATTCACAGTTATTATCTGCTCTTCAAGATCAATCAAGCAATGAAGATTTTTTCATTTCGGGATCACAGGACTCTGGAAAAACCTATCTCCTGCAGGCTCTATGTAATTTTTATAATGAGATGGACAAATCCTCATTGTTAATTCCAACTAATCAATTAATTAAATATGGTACTGATATTTTAGATGCTGTTGAAAATTTGGATTTGATTTGCATAGATGGTTTAGAAAATATAATTTCTAATGAATTGTGGGAAAGGGCAATTTTTAACCTTATAAATAGATCTCTTGTATCTCATTCCAGGCTTATATTTACATCATCTCAAGACTTGAAACAAATGAAATTTATATTGCCTGATTTAGAGTCTAGATTAAGAAAATTAGAAAGTTACGAGCTTCACCCGATTAAAGATGAGGAGTTATTTGATGCCCTAAAATATATTTCGAAATTAAGATTTATTAATCTTGGAGATAAAGAAGCTAACTACCTAATAAAATATTCAAATAGAAGTATTTCAAACTTAGTTAAAATCCTTGAGAGCTTAGATAAGCTCTCAATGGAAATGAAAAGAAAAATTACAATCCCTTTAATTAAAGAAGTTATCTAACTTCGCACTCAAAGCAATACATCAATGTATTTCTTTTTTCAGGATCAATTAATTTAAGATGTTTTTCTAATTTTGAATTAATTAGCTTAAGTCTTGGGTCGAGATCAATTTCTATATTGATGTTTTCAAGCAATTTATTTAAAAAAACATCAAATGGATCCATTGGCTTTTTGTAATTCTTAACTGCAAAGTCTTCGACACCAGCTCTTTCTGCTGCTGATTTTAGGGCTTGATCAAGACCGCCAATTTTATCTACCAAGCCAAGTTCTAGGGCTTTATATCCTGCCCATATCCTTCCACCTGCAATTGGTAAAACATCCTCGTAGGTCATGTTTCTATTTTCAGCAACTTTTGAAACAAATTTATTGTATGTATGATCTATGCTCGCTTGAATACCATTTTTAACATACTCAGGCATAGCATATCTCTCATCCCATTCTCCTGCCTTTGTAGAACTGGTTCCATCAACCTTAATTCCTGCCCAGTCGTATATCCCATCTAAAGTTGGAACGATTCCATAAACACCAATAGAACCTGTAAGAGTGTCTTCTTCTGCAAATATTTCATCAGATAGAGTAGTGACCCAAACACCACCTGAAGCGGCAATATCTCCCATTGATGCAACAATAGGTCTTCCAGTTTCTTTAAATTCATTTAATGCATTTGTAATCAATTCGCTTGCCCATACGTCTCCACCAGGGCTGTTGACTCTTAAGACAAGAGCTTTGATAGATTCATCTTGAGTGGCTGATTGAATGTTATCAACAATTGTGTCAGAACCAGCAACCCCAAAAGCAACTTCACCAGTCATGATTGTTCCTTCCACATTAACAACTGCTATTTTATTTTTACTTGTATTTTCTATTTCGTCTTCTCTTATTTTAGTTAG
>RGHK01000155.1 GCA_010024215.1 Pseudomonadota bacterium
CTGCTTCTAAAGTTCCAGGTTTTAAAGCTGGTAAAGGCCTTAAAGATAAGGTTAAAAACGGCTAAGTTTTATTAACTTTAAAAAAGGGTGCTTCCGCACCCTTTTTTTATTTATAATGTCACCACTATGATGGAATCACTAAGAAATTTTTTAACCGGCCCTAGATTATTTATTGTTATTGCTGCATGTGCACTACCTTTTGTCTTTTTAGGTACTTCTTCGCTTGGATCGCCTTTACAAAGCTCCTTTGGTTCAATTAACGGTGAAAATGTGTCTCAAGAGGATTTTAATATTGCAACCAATAGAACAATTCAAAAGTTTCAAAGTATTTACGGAGAAGATTTTGATTTCAACCAGCTTGATGAAGAAACCCAATTAGATCAGATAAAACAAGAATTAATTGTTCAAAAAGTATTACTTTCACAATCAAGAAAATTAGGTCTAATTAATTCAGAAACTGAAAAAGAGGCAAAAAGAAATATTATTGAAAACCCTGTTTTTCAGGTTGATGGTAGTTTTGATGAGAATGTCTATGAGGCACAAGTTAATGCAGTAGGATATACAAAGGAATCATATATTGATTTAACAACTGATATGTTATCAGCAGAGCTATACAGGTCATCATTAATTGCAAATAATTTTGTTACAGATCAAGAAGTTTTTGAACTAGCTGCTTTATTAGAACAAACAGTAGATATTGATTTTGTAAAAGTTGATTTTGATCAACTCAAAAGACAAATTGTTAATTCAGAAGAAGAGCTAATTAATTACTATGACAATAATCAAATTTTGTTTTATTCAGATGAAAAGAGGTCTGTAGATTATTTCTATTTAACACCTGATGATTATAGAGAGCTTGTAACGATTCCAGATAATTATGTTGAAGAAACTTATGCCAACTATTTATTAAAATCTGAGGCAGCAAATGAAGTAAGGTTCTCTCATATCATGATTGATAAGACAAATTACGATTCTATTGATGAGGCTTTCAATTTGATTACTGAGCTAAGCTTGAAGCTTGCAAATGGTGAGGGCTTCTCTGAATTAGCAGCTACATTTAGTGATGATATTGTAACAAAAGATAATGGTGGAGATTTGGAATATTTTGATGCTGATGTATTCCCATCAGAATTTGCTGATGCTATTGTCGGACTTGAGGTAAATGGGATAAGTGAAATAGTTGAACTTGAAGACACGTTTCACATATTAAAAGTTACCGAAATAAATAAAACAGAAGTTATGTCTTTAGATGCTATGAAAAAAGACATTATTGAAAATTTAATTGAAACAGAATCTATTGCTCTGATGAATGATGATTTTGATATGCTGGATGAAATGGTTGCATCTAATGACCCTATAGAAGTTATCGCAGGGTCTCTATCAAAAAATCTTTCAACTGCTGAGGGTATTACAAATAATGCACTCATTGCAATGAATTTTGATTTTGAAATAGATGACGTTAGAGTAAAAGATTTTATATTTTCACCCGACACTAACATTGGGTCTACGGTCGTTATCAACACTGATGAAGCAATTATTGTTATGTCACTTAAAGATATAGTTGAGCCAGCATTACTAGAATATGAGTCTGTAAAAGAGAAAGTTTCTGATAATTTATTATTGACTAAAGCATCTGAAAAACAGGCACTGTTGTCAGTAGAAATCGAAGAGGCAAAAACACAAGAATCGCTTGATACTTTTATATCTGCATATGATTTTGTATCTCAAGAATCTTTTGTTGATGTTAAAAGGTATTCCTCATTACTTCCTAGAGAAGTAGTTTCTAAAATTTTTAATTCATCTGTTCCACAAAATAAATCTGCCATTTCTTGATAAAATGGATGGATATTTTCGATCGTGGGGAATTGTGAAATGATACGCTCTATCCGATCAACAATTACATTTGCTGCAGTATTAATTCTATTCAATTCATGATTTCTAGATCGTTCAATCGCAGATCTAGTTCTTGAAGATATATTTGTTTTTAGAGATTTTTCAAATGCAATATCTAGTAATTCTTGAGATGTTTCAATATTATTGATTTTCTCAAAAGGGTTACCGATATTTTCATCCATTTGTTATTATTGAGATGTTTTAACATTTTAGTCAAAAGAACTCCTGTGGACTTTAATAAATTTCCGACAATAGGGATTCTTTGTAAAGTTTTGAAAGCCAATATTAAATTTTCAA
>RGHK01000156.1 GCA_010024215.1 Pseudomonadota bacterium
TTCATTTTAATTTATAAAATCTCGTGCAACCCTATGATTTAATTAAATACTGAAACTTGAGAAATAACTGAGTTTTGTTTACTCTATAATTTGGCGAGTTATAATCAACAAAGTTGTCTATATAATTTTGATTACCTCCAAAGTAAAAAATTGTATCAGAATTTGGTCTCCATGAAATTAAAGGTTGAACAAAGAATTTATCTGTGAATTCATTATATTCTGAGATAATTCTTAGATTAAAAGCAGTGTTAAATTGATAACGTAAGTCAAGTCTTGCTATATATCCATCAAAAAAATAATCATCAGAGTCAAGCTTCTTTAATTTTTCAAAGTTTATACTTGGTGTAACTCGAAAGTTATTATTAATGTTAGCAGCAATTTTAAAGTCTAAATTTGATCTTACCCCAAGCTGTGGAATCTCTTCTCTATAAGCTATATCTTTACCCCAAGCATATGACATTTGAATATCCATAAATTCAAAAGGTCTAGAACTAAGCCTAGAATAATGATTTATGTAATCGTTAAACTCTGACATTAAATGTGAATTATAAAAATCGTATTCATAGTTGTAAAAGACATTTGTATTAAATACTGTGAGGAAAGATATGTAAGCCTGAATTGCAGACATCTTTAAATTATTTGCATAATCATACTCTCTATCATATTTAGCACTTATTCTGTAATTTTTAAAAATTTCTGTATCAGGATATGCATAGTATCCATGGAACAGCTCATATCTTTTAATATCATTCTGAACAATAAAACCAAGATCTGATCTAAAAGTTGGTGTAATTCCAGTATATCTAACAATTGACCTCCAGTTTAGAGTTTCTCTCCTTAATTCAGAGTAAAAAGCATTTCCAGTATATTTTTCACCATCAAGTTTTACAGTGTAATTTGAAAAAGTTTTATCGGAGTCTATCCAATCAGCAATTGGTTCTTTATTAGAGTTACTAAAGTATTCAAAACGAAGCTTCCAGCTTTTGTTAAAATTAAAAATACCATTTATTCCAAATAAATTTCCATATGCATCTCCGTCATAAAATCTATTTGATAATATACCTCCTAAACGTGAGTTCTGGCTAAGTAAATGCTCATATCTAACAACATTATTAAAGCTTTTACCTCCCAAACCAGAAAACGATTCATAGTGAGTAGGTACTAAATAAGGTGAATCTTCATCTATTGCAGTTAAAACATATAGTCTGGAATTTTTACCCTGGTTAAGTATTTTAGATGCAAAAGATGGGTTGTTAATAGACCTTGAATAAAAGGCATCTAATGAATAATTAAAAATATCTATTCCTCTATTAAAAAAGGGCCTTTGCTCAGGGTAATTAATTGCAGTTGGTGAGTTAACATCAATCTTAGTAACATCTGCCTCTACTTGAGAAAAGTCTGGGTTTAAAGTTGCCTCAAAAGATAAGTTTTTACTTAAGTCAATATTAACACCTAAACCATAATTTAAATCAGGTGTATCATAATTAATTCTGTCATAAAATTTATCTCTTGATCCTGAAAGATTGGTGCTAACATATGGTAGTATATTAAATACTTTGTCAATTTTGATGTCATTCATGACTATTGTATGGTCATTCTGACAAAGCTGGCATGAATTTTCCCTATCAAGTTTACTACTATATACTCTGGCTGTAACACCTTGCTTTTGGTTATCTCTGTAATTAGTACTTAATTTAATTTTCCATTTTTGATTTACACCATTTGGAAAAGGAATAGAGGAAAAGGGGATAATAAATTCTAATTCATATCCAAAGTCTGTATATCTACCAAGGGATTGAAAATCAAAGTTTGCATCTAAACTCCAACCTGAACTACTTCCACCACTCCAATCATTTGTATCAATTCTAATACCATCTGCTTGACTTCCATAAAGATTTGCAGTTAAGCCAATGTTATTTCTTGCATCACCATATGTATCAAGATGTATGTTAGCAAAATCATCTTCAAATAATGACCTATTATCTCTAGGGTGAATATCAGCTTTCACTTCATCTCTAAAAGCTCTAAAACCTATATAAAGAAATGTGTCTGTATATGTTAGATATGTAATTGTTTCATTAGAAGGTGATGTATTATATCCAGGTTCATGCTCGTATATAATATCAATTA
>RGHK01000157.1 GCA_010024215.1 Pseudomonadota bacterium
GCATCAACTTTCCATGACTCATCAAATGATGAGAAGTAGAACATTTCTATCTCTTTTTCTTTTGACCATAATTGTGCATTTATAAAATATTTTAAATAATTTCTATATGAGGGATGCGCACCCCAAAGATCACTGCCCTGACTTGGCCAACCCGTTTCGGTAATAATAACTTTCTTTCCATTTGAGGCCTTAAGAGCTTCATTGAACATATCTTTCATATATAACAATGAATATTCAGCAGCGCAACCTTCCCAAAAGGGATAACAATTAGCCAATATGACATCACAAGCATTGGTTATATTTGGTCTATCTCTAAATTCATAGTAAGCATCAACATAACCTACTGGAATATTTTTAATGTTTTCTTTTACATTGTTTATATATGATATTAACTGTTCTTCACTTAATTCTTTTCGATAAATAACTTCATTGCCGACAGCAGCTACATCAACTAGACCTTTATTCGCTAATTGAATTAGGCCCTCTATTTCCTTGTCATTGCTTTCAAAATCATCACTTAGCCAAGCTCCAACAAGAGTTTTAAAACCCATATCTTTAGCAATTTCTACAATTCTTGAATGTTCTCCTAGTGAAGAAAACGTTCTAATAGATGTTGTATAAGGTTTTAGGATCTTTAGCCTTCTAATTATTTGATCATCAGATACTATGTCTCCTGGCTGTTGATCTCCCTCATAAAGGCTAAAGCAAATCCCATGAATTTTACTTTTAAGAATTTTCTTACAGAGTTTTTTTAGTTCTTCATCAGATAACTTATCAATATTAGTTCCAAGTAAAGATAGTATTTTTTCGTCTCTTAATGACATTGTTAATTTGGTCCTCCATTCCTTTCTTGCAATTGTTTTCTAATTTCGCCAGCTTTCTTCTCATCTATTTCATAATCACTCATCACATAAATAGCAATTAACGTGCCAATAATTGGAATTGAAGAATATGCTATTCTTAGCCCTGTTAATGCTCCTTCAGGTTGTGTTGATGCATCAGCTGAAAATCCTACATAGTACATAATTAATCCTGATAACAATCCAGCAAGAGCTGTTCCAAGTTTAACCATCCACCAATAAATAGCTCCAAACGAACCCTCTTTTCTTGGTAAACCATTTTCAAGCTCCTCATAATCACAAGCATCAGCTGTCATACTCATCATCAAAGTAAATAAGCCACCAATGCCAAATGAAAAAAATGGTAAAGCAAAAAGGAACATATATGGCTTACCTGGAATAAATAGAAACCAGAATAAAATATATCCAATCACTGATATAGCTTGTGAAATAATAAAGGTTTCTTTTTTTCCATATGTTTGGGCCATTTTTGAAACTATGGGAATAACAATAAATGTCGTAACAATTGCACCAACGCTACCATGCAATGTAGGCCAAGGACTTGCAGCAGAAGCATCACCCATAAATAAATAATGCACAATTATAAAAAATGAAAATGCAGCAATAGTTTGAAATGAATTAAAGACTAAGAATGTTGCAATACATAGCTTTCTAAATGGGATGTTTCTCCATGCATCTTTAAATATATGAAAAATATTAATTAAGCTATTACCAATATTTTCTTTTGTGAGTGGGACTAAGTAATCATCATTTAAAGTTGATTTACTTTTTATAAATATAGCTGGAACTATAGCAAGCAAGGTACATATAATTCCAAACACAATTGATAGTATCCTTGTTCCTGATGCGGCATCTACAAAAATATTAGGGTCATAAATAATAATCCAGATCCATGGTGCTAGAACCCAGGCAAACTGACCTATAAATTGTGATACAGCCATAATCTTTGTTCTTTCATGGAAGTTGTCACTCATTTCATAACCCATAGCAACAAATGGGATCCCAAAGATTGTTATTCCTAGATAAAAAATTAAATTAAATGTTAAAAAATACCAAAAATTAAAGGTTTCTCCATTTTCGGCATATAACTGCCAAGATAATATAAAGGCAATACCAGTTAATATGCCTCCGAAGAAAACATATTGTCTTCTTTTGCCCCATTTTGATTTAGTGTTGTCAGATATAAAACCCATTAAAGGGTCTGTAATTGCATCTATAAATCTTGGTACAAAAGCAATAA
>RGHK01000158.1 GCA_010024215.1 Pseudomonadota bacterium
CATAAGGGAGCTATATGATAATGAGCATTCACGTAAGAAAGATGTTTTGCATATTTCGCCTGAAAATTTCCTAAAAAAACACTTTAAGAAAAATTTTAAAAGTTATATTTCTTCTGATCTTTATAGAGAAGATGTTGATCATCAATTTGATATTCAAGACATTCCCTATGAAGATGATTCTTTTGATTTAGTTTTTGCATCACATGTTTTGGAATATGTTGAAAATGATAGACAGGCAATTAGAGAAATAAAAAGAGTGCTAAGACCAGGTGGTTTGGCATTTTTACCAGTACCCATGCTGCACAAAAAAACAATTGATTTTGAAAAGCGTCCGCCTAACAAAAGAATAATAAGAGAGACTGGCGAGGATTATTTTGATAGATACAGGGAAGTTTTTTCTGAAGTAACCGTATATGATGCAAGCTCGTTTGATAAAAAATACAATTTAACTATCGATATGAAAGGAGAAAAAAAAACAAACCCCGAAGAAGGGGGGTATCAGCTTCCCAACCTTTTACCAGTCTGCAAATCATAAGCATCCCTATACATATAAGACTTATATATAAATACCTTATATTTAAATACTATGTCTATTTTAAAGAATACAAAAGCTATGCAATAATTAAAGAGAACTTTTTGGAGGAGAGATTCATGAAAAAATTATTTTATATACCCCTTGTGATGGTTTTTATCGCATCATGCGGGAACCCACAGGTAGATAGCAGCATTAAGAAAAATGCTGATGCTGCTGAAAATTTTATTTATCTTGTCTTAAATGAGCCAGAAGAAGCAAAGAAGTTTATGCACGATGACTTTGTTTTTAGGTATATGGGAAAAATACCGGTGTATGCTCAAGGAAGCTCAGTTATAAAGAAGTCCTATGATAAAGAAACCTACTTTACAGAGTTTTTAGATGTTGTAGGAGCATTATTGCCTGGCGGTATTGTTTTAACACCATTAGATGTTATAGCAGATGAAGACAGTGCTGCTGTAATTATGGTTGGCGATGCTGAGGGAGCTTATGGTGAATATGATAATGAGTACGTTTTTACTTTTAAGTTTAAAGACGGAAAAATTTTAGAACTCGACGAATACAATAGTGATGTTTTAGTAGTAGAAGCTTTATATGGAAATACTATGTGGCCAAATTCTAATCCGCCGCTTATAGAGTATTTTTGGCACACCAAAGGACCAAATTATTCCCAAGAGAATTTTGATATGCTTGTTGAGAAATGGAACGCACGTGTTGATCAAACTTCTTGCAGAATAAATGGAGCCAGTGTTCTTACACCAAAAGTAAAAACTGAAAATTTTGATTTCTTATGGATGCTTGCATGGCCATCAGAGGAAGCAAGAGATGCTTGTTATGCAGAATGGTTATCAGATCATGAAGAGGGCTGGCAAGAAGACATAGCTGGAATAATGTCCAATGACATAGACAATGGTGCCTTTTTATTTAGCCAAGAGGTTGGACGATTTCCGAAATCTTGGAGTGATTCAGATACCTTTAGCCATACTTATTATTTCTGTAATTTTAATGAGGGGTCAGATGAAAACACTCTTCACGACTACAGGGCTGACTTAAATGCTATTTCAGATTTTTCTGAAAATCATTGGTACACACTTCTTGAGCCAATGTTTGAGCCAGATATGCCATCTGATTTTATTTGGTTAGACATCTGGTCAAGCGATGAAGCCAAAGCAAGTGACAATGTTATATGGGAAGCAACTGATTTACCCCAAAAAGCAGCAAATATGGTAACTTGCGGAACAGAAGGAATTACAGGAATAGACTTTGATGGAGTTTCTGTAAGAGATTAATTAATCTAACTCGAGCCTTCCTCTTTATAAGGGGAAGGTAGCGAGACTAAAATTTCTATTAATCAGCTACTCTTGAAGTGTATTCTATAGCTCCGCCAAGAGCAGTGCCAACGCCAATCCAGTTGCTAGAATTTATTAATATTTTTTTCTTCCCTTCCATTTAATACCCCCCGAAGCATTTAAATTATTTTTAAAAATTAAAAAGTAGGTTTAGAATGAAAATATGAAAAATTTTAAATAT
>RGHK01000159.1 GCA_010024215.1 Pseudomonadota bacterium
ATTTACCATGTGTTTTCTCATGATTTATTATGCTTTTAATCCTCAAATCGAGTACAATTTAATTGTGCCCAAAGGAGAGAGCTCAAAGCTGGGTTTCTTTAGTTGGATATTTGGCGCAAACGACTGGGAGATGGTAAAAATGACAGGCGGATTAATGCTTGCGTCGTTTATGGATTTAACGAAAACATTGCCAATCAGGTGTCCCGACATTTCACCCATGAGATAAAACGTTCATACACCTCACTCTTTCTGCGTAATGCACCATCTTTAAAATGGTAAAAAAAGAATTAAATTTCTGCATTGTTACTTTATGCATTAAAAGACTTTCATGATATTTGCCCTTCAAATGAAAAATTAAATTTACAAGGCTTGATTGGATGAGTATTGAAAAAGTATCAATTTTTGCTGAACCACTTAATATTAATCCATCTAAATTAATGTTACTTTGAACAACAGATAAAGCAATCCATGATCCCATGCTATGACCTATAAGAAATTGCTTTAATTCTGGATGATTTTTTTGTGCTGCAATAATATTATTTCTTAAATCTTCAGTTACTAATTCCCAGCCGTTTTTATCAGAAAAATATCCACTCCTATGCCCGTCTTCTATCCATGAACCATGTCCACGATGATTTGCAGCATATACATGATACCCAGCATCATTAAATTTTGATATTAACCATTGATACCTTCCTACATGTTCTGCCATGCCGTGACTTATATGAACAATGCCATTTATCTCATCATTGGTTGTATAAGAAATATATAAATGTTTATTTAAATTAGCTTGATTTATATTCATAAACTATAATAATTTAACATAAAAATTCTTTAATATAATGCACAACATACATATTGCTGGTACTGGTATTTGGTTTCCTGAACAAAAAGTTACCAATGAAGAAATTGTAAATTCTTACAATGCTTATGTAGAAAATTTCAATAAAATCAATAAAGAATCTATAGATAAGGGTTCAGTATTAGCAATGGAATATTCATCTGCAGAATTTATTGAAAAAGCATCAGGTATAAAATCTAGATACATGATAGATAAAGAAGGTTCTTTGGATATCAATAGAATGATGCCTAGGGTTGAAAACGAACATCCTGATCGACTATCAATTCATGCAAAAGTTGGGATAGAGGCAGCAAAAAAAGCAATGGAACAAGCTGAAGTTTCTAGTGATCAAATTGATGCAGTAATTGTTGGCACATCACATGCCCCAAGAAACTACCCTGCAATTGGCATAGAAATTCAAAATGAACTAGGTATCAATGGTTATGCATATGACATACTTGTTGGATGCTCATCAACAACGTTTGCTATAAACAATGCATTTAGTGATATTGCCTCAGGACTAGCTGATACTATTCTTGTTATTAATCCAGAAATTAATACGCCTCATGTTAATTTTACTCATAGAGATAAGCACTTTATTTTTGGTGATGCATGTGCTGCAACTGTTGTTCAAAGAGACAGTACTTCAAAAAAAGCTTTCAAAATTCTTGATAGAAAATTACACACTCAATTTTCTAATAATATTCGAAGCAATTATGGCTACTTAAATAGAGCTGCTATGGATAATAAAATTGATGAAGAGCTATTATTTCATCAAAATGGTAAAGGTGTATTTAAAGATGTATGTCCATTGGTCGCATCCTTAATATCAAACCAACTTAAATCAAATAACATAGAACCGTCAGATATATCAAAATTCTGGTTACACCAAGCCAATGGTAAAATGATAAGACTAATAACGTCAAAAATAATAGGAACTGATGATTTTGATCCGTCAATTACTCCTATGCCAATATCAGAATTTGGAAATCTTGCATCTGTAGGATCTTTATTTGCTTTCAATTTAAATAACGATCTTAGTAGTGGGGACAAAGGAGTACTCTGCTCATTTGGTGCTGGATATTCTATATGTTCAATAATTCTTGAAAAAACTTAAATTTAAAGAGATATAAAAAAATAAAACTATTATAATACCGCCATGGGTGAATACGACGCAGTTTGGGTTTTCTTAATAAGTA
>RGHK01000160.1 GCA_010024215.1 Pseudomonadota bacterium
TTACTGTTGCCATAATAATTTATTTTAGTTAGGCCGCGATTTTATAGAGCAGATAAGCCGCGGTCAACACTATTCCTCATTTTCTTGAAGTTCTTGTCTTAATGCTGCTTCTATATCATCAGCAGAAAGCGTTTGTTCCTCAAGGTCATATTGTTTCTTATTTTTAAGTCTGTCATGGAATTCCATACCGGTTCCAGCAGGTATCAGCCTTCCAACAACAACATTTTCTTTAAGACCTCTTAAATGATCTTTTTTGCCAGTCACTGCTGCTTCAGTTAAGACTCTTGTTGTTTCCTGGAATGATGCAGCTGAAATAAAGGAATCAGTAGCAAGAGATGCTTTAGTAATTCCTAAAAGCACTCTTTCAAATTCTGCTGGCGTCTTTCCTTCAGACTCTACTCTTTCATTCTCTTCTTTGAGTTCTGCATAACTTACTTGGTCACCTTGGATAAACTTAGTATCTCCACCATCTATAACTAGTGCCTTTCTGAGCATTTGTCTAAGAATAGTTTCAATATGTTTATCATTAATGGATACACCTTGTAGCCTGTAAACATCTTGGATTTCGTTAACAATGAAGTTAGTAAGCTCAGGTATGCCTTTAAGTCTTAATATGTCATGTGGACTTAATGGACCATCTGAGATCATATCTCCTTTAGTAATTCTTTCACCCTCAAAAACTGAGAGAGTTCTGTGCTTTGGAATAAGCATTTCCTTATTTTGAGACTTCTTAGTTGCTCCTTCTGGAGTAATTACTAATCTAACCTTCCCTTTTGTTTCCTTACCAAAAGAAATAATTCCTGTTTCTTCAGATAAAACTGCTGCATCTTTTGGAGTTCTTGCTTCAAAAAGATCTGCTACCCTAGGAAGACCACCGGTAATATCTTTTGTTTTGGACGCAACAAGTGGCATCCTCGCAATAACTTCACCAGCATGTATTTTTTGTCCATTAGCGATATTCACAAGTCCACCAGCTGGCAACGGATATTCTGCAGGTGCTTTAAATTCACCCATCAATAAAGTTTTACCTTTAGAGTCTTGTATTAAAACTTTAGGTGACATATCTCTTCCAGCTGTAGGCCTATCAGAAACTTCAATTATTTCTATACTTGAGAGTCCTGTTAGCTCATCCATCTGTTCTCTTACGGTTACTCCATCTTCGATATCAATGAATTTAACTTTACCTGATGCTTCAGCAATAATTGGTCTTGTATACGGATCCCATGACGCTATCTTAACGCCATCAGTAAGATCAGCAGTATCATCAACCTCAAGCGTAGCTCCATATGGCACTCTGTACTGTTCTGTAATTTTTCCATTAATATCAGTGATGGTACACATAGCATTTCTTGATACAACTACCTCTAATTTATCTTTATTAGTAACTGTTTTCATATCACTTGAATATGTGACCATACCTGCATTTTTATTATAAATAGCGTTATCTTCTGATGAACTTGAAGCAGCACCACCAATATGGAAAGTACGCATTGTTAACTGAGTACCTGGTTCTCCAATTGACTGAGCTGCAACTACACCAACTGCTTCGCCTCTATGAACAAGGTGTCCTCTTGCAAGATCTCTTCCATAGCATTTTGAACATACACCTGAAGATGCCTCACAGGTCATAGGCGATCTAACTTTTAAAGAAGCTAGGTTTAAGTCTTCAATCCTATCAACCGCATCTTCATCTAACATAGTGTCTTTTGAATACAACTCATTGCCTTCACTATCTAAAATAGGTTCTGCAATAACCCTTCCAAGGATTCTATCAGTCAAGGCTTGAATAATTTCCCCACCATCAATTATAGAAGTTACTGTTATAGAATTTTCAGTACCACAATCCTCAATATTAATAACTGAATCCATTGATACATCACATAACCTTCTAGTTAGATAACCAGAGTTAGCAGTTTTAAGAGCAGTATCAGCTAGGCCCTTTCTTGCTCCATGAGTTGAGATAAAGTACTGAAGAACTGACAATCCTTCTCTAAAATTTGCAGTAATTGGAGTTTCAATAATTG
>RGHK01000017.1 GCA_010024215.1 Pseudomonadota bacterium
CAAAAGACTTCTGGCAAACCCATGTCGTCGCTCATCGGTTATCAAAATAAAAATCATCTATCAAAACAATTCTCTATACATCAATATGGCATCTATGATGAAGATAGAACAAAAATTCATCAAAGAATAGAGAATAGGCTCCGCTTAATTATTAATGATGGCTTAATTGATGAGGTTAAGAACCTTCTAAGCAAATATAAAATTCCAGAAGAACATCCTTTACGAAAATCAGTAAACTATAAACAAGCTATATCTTTTATCAAAGGCGAATATGAAAATGAAGAGGAGTTATTTAATAGAGCTTTATATGCCACAAGGCAATTGGCTAAAAGGCAGATAACTTGGATGCGTTCATGGGAAGATATTGAGCTTTTTGATTTAAAATCTTGCAATAAGATAAAAGATTCTGTTAAAACTTTAATAACTTCTCTTTAAATATAGTTATTAGTCCCTAGATACAGTTTATAATAAAAGAAAAACGAGGTTTTATTGTGAATTGGGATAACCAAAACAAAGATCCATGGGGTGGAAAAAATGATGCTCCAGATTTTGATGATTTAGTAAAGAAATTTTCTGCCATTCTTGGAGGCAAGAAACAGTCTTCAAATGGATCAGGCGGTGGCAATACTGGTGGTGGATTTAAGATGCCTACCTCAAGACTTTTCATGTATGCCTTGTTTGGATTCTTAATAGTATATGCTTCGCAATGTATATATCAGCTAGATGCTTCAGAAAGGGCAGTTATTTTAAGGCTAGGAAAATTTTACGAGGAGCAAGGTGAGGGTTTAAATTTTAGACTTGCAGGTATAGATGACAGATACATAGAAAATGTAACTTTAACAAGAAGATATACTCAGACTAACAGTATGTTAACTAAAGATGAAAACATTGTTGATGTAACTGTGTCTGCTCAATACAGAATCGCAAATCTTAAAGATTTTGTTTTAAACGTAAAAGATCCTGAAACAAGTCTAAGACAAGGTATTGAAAGTGCATTAAGGCATGTAGTTGGAGATAATACACTTGAACAAACTCTCACAGTTGGCAGAGAGAACATTGCGCAGGAAGTTCAAGTAAGACTCCAACAAATATTAGATGCTTATGCTACTGGTCTGATAGTACAACAAGTTAATATTGAGAAGACTGATCCACCTGCTGCAGTTAAGGATGCATTTGATGATGTTGTTGCTGCCCGTGAGGATAAAGAAAGACTTCAAAATGAAGCTGAAAGATACGCTTTAAGTATTGTTCCTGAGGCCAGAGGTCAGGCACAAGCAAGAATCAGAGAAGCAGAAGGTTATAAACTCGAGGTAGTTGCAAATGCAGAGGGTGAGGTCGGTAGATTTATTCAATTATTAGAAGAATATCAAAAAGCTCCTAAGGTTACTCGAGATAGAATGTACATTGATGCAATACAAAATGTTTTATCAAGTACAACCAAGGTTATGATTGATATTGATAGTGGTAATAATTTAATGCTTTTACCATTAGATAAAATGATGGATCAAGGAAATAAGATAGATCTTAGTCAGTTTAGATTAAACCAAGGAGATTCCGATGAATAGAAGTACTTTTTTATTAGTTTTCGCTGCCTTGATTGTTGGTATAGGTTTTAATAGTTTTTATATTGTTAATGAAAAAGAAAACGCAATAGTTCTTCAGTTTGGTGAGGCTGTCAAGTCTGATATACCTGTTGGTTTTCATTTTAAGCTTCCAATTATTCAGGAAGTTAAAAAGTATGATGCAAGAATACAAACTTTAGATGAAGAGCCAGATAGAATTCTAACCGTAGAGAGTAAATACTTATTGGTTGATTCATATATAAAATACAGAATTTCTGATGTGCTAACTTTTTATAAAGCAAACAATGGAAGCTTTAACAGTTTAAACAGCTTACTTGGCCAGCGTTCTGAGTTTGTTTTAAAAAATAATTTTGGTAAAAGAACTGTTAAAGAAGTTGTTTCTGGAGAAAGAGATGAGCTGATGGGTATTATGCTTAATTCTCTTAATGATTCAGTTGAAGATCTTGGCGTTGAAATAATTGATTTTAGGGTTAAAAGAATTGATTTACCTTCTAACTTAAGTAACTCAGTTTATGAAAGAATGAGGACTGAAAGAAATCGTTTGGCTGAGGAGCTCAGATCAGAGGGTAAAGAAATAGCTAGAGAAATAAGAGCTGTTGCGGATAAGGATAGGGTTGTAATTTTAGCCGAAGCTTATAAAAAAGCAGAGCTACTTAGAGGTGAGGGTGATGCAGAAGCTGCAAGGATCTATGCCGAGGGATTTTCACAAGATCCAGAATTTTATGAATTTACAAGAAGTATAAAGGCTTATGTTGAAACTTTTGAAAATAAGTCTGACATGATGCTTATTGATTCAAACTCAGAGTTTTTAAAATATCTAAATCAAAAAGAAGTATCTAAATAAGGAGTAAGGTGTCTTCAAATACACTAATTCTTGGTCTTCAATGGGGTGATGAAGGCAAAGGAAAAATAGTTGATGCATTAAGCAAAGAAGTTCATGCTGTCTGCCGTTTTCAAGGTGGACACAATGCTGGACATACTATTAAAGTTAATGGCAAGCAGACTGTACTTCATTTAACTCCATCTGGAATCCTTCATCCAAATGTAAATTGTGTTATTGGCAATGGTGTTGTTTTATCACTTGAAGCATTAGATAAAGAAATCAATGGTTTAATAGATACTGGTATAAGTTTCGATAATAGATTCTATGTCAGCTCGGGATGTGCATTGATTCTTCCAAGCCACATTAGTATTGATAAAATTAGGGATAAGAAAGAATCTATTGGAACAACTGGAAGAGGAATAGGCCCTTCATATGAGGATAAGATTGCAAGAAGAGCAGTACGTTTTGGTGATATAGGTAATCAAGATATATTACGTCAGAAAGTTGAACTCCTCGTTTCATACCATAATCGATTGCTCGTAGAGCTTTACAATGAAAAGCCTCATGATATAGAAGATGTTATTTCAGAAATAATGTCATATAAACATTTATATGATAAATATTGTACCGATACTCAGGGTCTTATATATGATTGGGTTAAAGATGATAAATCACTTTTATTTGAAGGTGCTCAAGGTACTCTTCTAGATATAGATCATGGTACATATCCATACGTTACGTCTTCTAGCACAACAGCTGGCGGAGTTTCAACTGGTTTAGGTTTAGGACCAAAGTATATTGATAGGATTATTGGTATTTCAAAAGCATATTGTACTAGGGTTGGAGAGGGACCATTCCCAACTGAATTATTTGATGATAACGGCAAGATGCTTGCAGAAAAAGGACACGAATTTGGAGCTACAACTGGAAGGCCTAGAAGATGCGGATGGTTAGATTTATTTGCACTTAAAAAAGCAGTATTTACAAACTCTGTAACAGACATATGTTTAACCAAGTTAGATGTTATGGATGAATTTTCTGAAATCAAGGTATGTGTTGAATATCAAAATGAGGAACCTGTATATAAAACATTTAGAGGTTGGGATTCATCGACAGTTGGTATTTCTGCATTTGAAAATTTGCCTATTCAAGCTCAAGAGTATATTAACTTCATAGAAGATTTCGTAGGTTGTAGAATTTCATACGTATCCACTGGCCCCTCAAGAAACCAAACAATTCATCGATAATTTAATTTAGTTTTAGATACTTATCTAAATTTGCATTGATAAATTTATATGAATCAGGGCTCGAGAATTTTTTTGACAAACGAAGAGCCTCATCAATAACAACTAATTTGTCTAGGTCGCCATAGATCATTTCATTTAGAGCAAAATATAAAATAGATTTATCAATTAAATCCATATTTGAATCTTTGACACCTAACGAACTTAAAATGTCATTTATTTTATTTTCGTTGGATTGAATAGATTCTAGAGATTTAATAAATTTAGGGAAATCTACTTTTTTATTTTCATGTTCTTTTTTAAATTGAGAAATTATTGAATCTATTTCTTGATTATTAAAAAAATATTGATAGATTGCCTGAACCAGGTAATCTCTTGTTTTTATTTGAGTTTTAAAATTAGCTAGATTTTTCATTGATTAGACTTATTAGAGCCTCTGAATTGTTTTTTGTATTTTTCTTTAATCTATCAATAAGTTGATTTTTATTTTCAACACAAATCACATTATTTATCATTGAGATATGAGGATACTCAAGTGCTAGAGTTCCAATAGATCTAAATGTTTCATTTGTTACAAGGTCATAGTGAGATGTTTCACCTCTAATAACCAGCCCAAGAAAGAAAATTCCTTTAAATAGGGAAGAGCCAGATTCCATAATTTTATGTTTACCTAGTCCAGCCAGCTCAATTGAGCCCGGGGCAATTACACTTTCAACCTTAAAACCATTTTTAATAATTATTTCAGTTGAAATTTCTTTCATTTCATCAACATACTCTTTATACCAAGAAGTATGAACTATAAGTATTTTATTCATTAACAAATCCTGTTATTTCAATATTAAATCCAGATACAGCATTATATTTTGTGGGCGTTCCCAATACTGTTATTTTTTTTAAGTTAAGTGCCCTGCATATTTGAGATCCAACACCTATAACTCTTCTATTTCTTTTTGGCTCAACCTCTTTATCTTTTAGTTTATTTAGCCAATAACTTTTGGCATCTCTATGATTAATTAAAACAAATAAACCAGCATCCTCTTTAGAAATACGCTCAATAGATCGTCTTATAGACCAATTTTTTCCCAATTCTTCAATACCCAAAGTATCTTGTAAAATGCTCTGAGTTTGAACTCGAACCAATGGAGAATCTACTTTTGATAAATCACCTTTGCTTAATGAGAAATGATATTCATCTTTTAAAATATCTCTCCAAACTATAAGTTTGAACTCTCCAAATTCATTAACGACCTGTTTTTCGCTTATTGCTTCTATAGTTGAATCTAATGATAATCTGTAATCTATAAGATCAGCTATCGTTCCAACTTTAATATTATATTTTTCACCAAACTTAATTAGATCATCTCTTCTGGCCATTGTTCCGTCATCATTCATTATTTCACAGATAACTCCTGCTGATTGGTATCCAGCTAATTTAGCTAAATCGCATGCAGCTTCAGTATGTCCTGCTCTACTAAGAACTCCACCCTCCATAGCCTTTAAGGGAAAAATATGACCAGGCTGAACAATATCAGATGGTTTTGAGTTTTTATTTACAGCTGTTTTGATTGTATGAGATCTATCTGCAGCAGAAATACCAGTAGTTATTCCTTCAGCTGCCTCTATTGATACAGTAAATGCTGTTCTGTTAGCAGCTTTATTTTTGTTGGTCATCATTTTTAAATCAAACTTATCTATCAATTCTTTGCTCATTGGAAGACATATTAGTCCTTTGCCTTTTGAGGCCATAAAATTAATAATTTCTGGAGTAATTAAATCTGCTGCACATACAAGATCTCCTTCATTTTCTCTTGATTCATCATCAAGAATAATAACCATTTTTCCTTCTTTTATATCTTGAATGATGTCCTGTATGCTGTCTTTTAACATTTTGAATATATATTTTTTGTATCAGATTTAATTTTATAGCTGGATTCTAGTTTAAATCCAAATTTTTCAATAGCATTATCTTCTTTAAACCAATCGACACCATTTTTTCCAAGGGTATTTGGTGATTGATAGATTATTACCTCATCTACTAAATTAGCCAATAAAAAAGCATTTACAAGTTTTGGACCTGCTTCAACCAGAATCCCATTAATTTCTGTATTTTTAAAACTATCTATAATTTTTTTAATATTAGTCTCGGTAATAATCTCATAATCAGAATTCTTAAAAAATTCTGATGTAAAATCAAAGTTAGTTTTAGAGCTAAGTAAATATTTTTTTGGTTGATTAACAGGAAAGCTTACTCTGGCATTCATTTTTGGGTTGTCATTAATAAGAGTATTCCCTCCAGTCAAGATTGCATCATTAAGAGCTCTAATATTCTGAACATCCGCTCTAGATTCTTCACAAGTTATATAGGTTCTTAAGCCATCTAATAAATGCGACTTACCATCTATTGAAGATGCTATTTTTACAGTTATGAATGGTCTTTTATTAATATTTTTAAAAAAGAATGTCCTGTTTTGTTTCTTTACAAGTTCTTGGCAGATACCATATCTAACGTTAACTCCATTTTTAATAAGATTGTCTATTCCTTTTCCAGACACCATCGGGTTTGGATCTTTAGCTCCAATAATTATTTTTTTTATTCCTGAGCTAATAATTGCTTCTGAACAAGGCCCTGTTTTACCAAAATGATTACATGGTTCAAGGGTGCAAACCATTGTTAACTCTTGAAATGATTGAAACAATTTTCCTTGGAGTTTTTTTGCTTTCTCAATAGCATTAATTTCTGCATGATTAGATCCATACTCCTCATGAGCGCCTTCAGATACTATTTTTTCATCCTTTAGGATAATACATCCAACAACAGGATTTGGCTTGGCAGTATATTTATATTGATCTGCAAGAGCTATAGCTCTTTTCATCAATTTTTCATAATTCATTTTTTTGGTTTTTTCTTAGGCTTTTCTTTTTTTAATGAATCAATTTCTTCGGAGAAATCTTTTATATCTTGAAAATCTCTATAGACAGATGCAAATCTTACGTATGCAACACTATCAACTTCTTTTAAGGCGTTCATCATAATCTCGCCAATTTTAATGGAAGGAATTTCTCTAACTCCTTTTGTTCTAATTTCGTTTAGAATTTTCCCAAAAACAGTATCAATTTCTTCGGAAGATAATGGTCTTTTTTCAAGAGCTCTAAGCATACCTCTTTTAAGTTTTGATCCATTAAAAGGCTGCCTTTCACCATCATTTTTTACAACTCTAGGCAGAGCTAAATCAGCAGTTTCAAAAGTAGTGAATCTTGAATGACATACTTCACAAGATCGTCTTCGTCTTGTTTGAGAACCATCAGCAACCAATCTTGAATCAATAACTTTAGTATCTTCAGCTTGGCAAAAAGGACAATACATCTATAGATTATAGACTGGATATTGTTTTGTAAGATTAATTACTTTATTTTTTATTTCCTCTTTAATTTTATCATCATCGATATTTTCAATGATGTCACATATCCAATTGCTCAATAATTTAATTTCTTTAGTTTTGAAGCCTCTTGTAGTCACTGCTGGAGTACCCAACCTAATTCCTGATGTTACAAAAGGAGATTTTGGATCATTTGGTACTGCATTTTTATTAACTGTGATGTTTACATCACCAAGAGCTCTTTCTAGGTCTTTACCAGTTATATCTTTATTTCTTAAGTCGACCAACACAATATGATTATCGGTTTTACCTGTAACAACATCTACACCCCTAGATATAATTGTTTCGCACATAGTTTTAGCATTATCTACAACCTGTTGCATGTAATCTTTAAAAGCAGGTTCAAGGGCCTCTTTAAAACAAACTGCTTTTGCAGCTATAACATGCATTAATGGTCCTCCCTGGGATCCTGGAAATACTGCAGAATTTAATTTTTTTTCAAGAAGCTCATTGCTTTTTGCAAGAATAATTCCTGATCTTGGACCTCTTAAAGTTTTATGAGTTGTAGAGGTTACCACATCAGCATATGGAACTGGCGACGGGTAGTGACCAGAAGCAACTAATCCAGATATATGAGCCATATCTACAAGAAAATATGCACCAACTTCGTCTGAAATTTCCCTAAATTTTTGCCAATTTATAATACCAGAGTAAGCTGAAAAGCCAGCAATAATAACCTTAGGACTGTGTTCAATAGCAAGACTCCTTACTTGATCGTAATCAATTTCATGAGTATCTGGATGAAGCCCATATTGAACACTCTTATAATTTTTTCCTGAAAAGTTAACTTTTGCTCCATGAGTGAGATGTCCACCATGATCTAAACTCATACCCAGGATAGTATCATTAGGTTCAAGCAATGCTAGAAATGCTGCAGCATTTGCTGAAGATCCTGAGTGTGGTTGAACATTTGCATAATCTGCTTTGAATAACTCTTTTGCTCTTGAGATGGCAATATCTTCAGCAATATCAACATATTCACACCCACCATAATATCTTTTTGAAGGATATCCTTCAGCGTATTTGTTGGTTAATAATGAGCCCTGGGCTTCTAAAATTCTTTTGCTTGCATAATTTTCCGATGCGATAAGTTCTATGTGATCTTCTTGTCTTATAGCTTCCTTTTCAAAAGATGCCCATAATTCTTGATCATAATCTTTTATAGATTGATTATTACTAAATACCATATCGCTCTGAGATATAGCTTTATCTCCTGAATTAGATGTCATTTGAATTAATCCTAAATTTTTAAACTAAGAAGTTGGATATTTTAAATCATCTAAGGCTTTTTGTGTGCAAAAGGCTTTATTCTTTTTGGAAAACATTCCTTACAAATATCACATTTAAGGCCATAACAAGCCTTGGCTTGACAATATTCTCTGCCCCAGAAAATTATTTGTAAATGTAATTTATTCCACAATGATTCATCAAACAATTTTTTCAAATCTGCTTCTGTTTTTTTTACATTTTTACCATCTGTGAGACCCCACCTTTGAGCAAGTCTGTGAATGTGTGTATCCACTGCAAATGCGGGGTGACCAAAACCCTGACTCATTACTACTGATGCAGTTTTATGCCCAACACCAGGTAACATTTCTAAGTCTTTAAAATTATCAGGAACCTTATTGTTATATTTTTTATTAATTATTATTGATAGTTCCTTGATAGCTTTAGATTTTTTTGGTCCGAGACCGCATGGTTTTATAATTTTATAAATAGTATTCTCTGAAAGTGATGACATTTGCTCTGGTGTTGAAGCAAGTTTAAAAAGTTTTGGTGTAACTTGATTAACTCTTTCGTCGGTACACTGGGCAGAAAGAAGTACAGCAACTAGCAAGGTAAATGTATCCTTATGATCAAGAGGTATTGGAGTTTTTGGATAGGTTTTATTAAGAATATTTAAGACTATCTTTGCTCTTTCAGATTTCGTCATGCTGACAAATGTAGCATAATTAACTCTTAAATATGAACTCAAATAAAATACAAAAATATATCCTAAAACTGAAAGATAGTTTTTTAGAGGAATCAGTAGAAAATAAAAAGATGTTGGATATATACATGAAATCTTTAGAAGGCACCGCTTTAGATAGTGAGATAGATTATGCCAATAAACAACTTAATGAAATTTTTAAAAGCTTGGGTCTAGGTTTTTTGACAATCTTACCATTTAGTCCAATAACAATTCCTTATGTGATAAAGAAAGCACAAGAGTTGGGCATAGATATAATACCTAATTGGTATAAGAAGCTTTAAGTAAATCTATGTATAGATTAGAATGATGTGTAAATTTTTTACTCAATGGAGAAATTATGAAAAATGTTGTAATCGTTGATAGCGTTAGAACTGGCTTAGCTAAATCTCATAGGGGTGGCTTCAATATGACCAGACCTGATGAAATGCTTGCTCATCTAATAAACGCAATGCTAGAGAGAAATCCAAATCTCCCTCCTGAGGTTGTTGAAGATATTATTATGGGTTGTGGAAATCCTGAGGGAGCACAAGGCCATAATGTTGCAAGAAATGCTGCAGTTTTATCTAATCTACCAATTACTGTAGGCGGAACAACAATTAATAGATATTGTTCTTCAGGATTACAATCTGTTTCAATGGCTGCAGGTCAAATTATGGCTGGTTGCTATGATACTGTCATAGCAGGTGGCGCAGAAACAATATCCATGATGAAAATGAATATGGACAACTTTGTTAATGAAAGATTAGCTGAGCAGTCTCCTGGTATTTATTACCCAATGGGAATGACAGCAGAGGTTGTTGCAAAAAGATATAACGTCTCAAGAGAAACTCAAGATGAATTGGCACTGGAAAGCCAAAAAAGAACAGCTGCTGCTCAAGAAGCTGGATTATTTTTAGATGAAATAGTGCCTATGAGTACAAAAATGTTACTTACAAACAAAGAAACTGGCGAGTCTAAAGAAGTCGAAGTAACTGTAGAAAAAGATGAGTGCAATAGACCAGAAACCACAATGGAAGGCTTAAGCGGTTTAAAACCAGTTTTTGATCCAGAAAATGGCACAGTTACTGCCGGTAACTCCTCTCAATTATCTGATGGCGCTTCAATAAACTTAGTTATGTCTGAGGAAAAAGCATTAGAACTTGGATTAAAACCAGTAGCATATTTTAGAGGTTTTACAACAATGGGCTGTGAGCCTGATGAGATGGGAATAGGACCTGTATATTCAGTACCTAAGTTGCTCAAAAATTACAATATGTCTGTTGAGGATATTGATTTATGGGAATTAAATGAGGCATTTGCAGTGCAGGTTGCTCATTGCAGAGATACTTTAGGTATACCTATGGATAAGCTTAATGTTAACGGTGGCTCAATCTCAATTGGTCATCCTTTTGGAATGACAGGCTCAAGATGTGTTGGCCATCTAACAAGAGAGTTGGTAAGAAGTGACAAGCAATTTGGAGTAGTGACCATGTGTGTTGGTGGTGGAATGGGAGCCTCTGGATTATTTGAAAGATACCCTAGTTAATAATTGGCATCAGAATTTGAG
>RGHK01000161.1 GCA_010024215.1 Pseudomonadota bacterium
AAAAAATTATTAAATAATTACTCATCAGATGAAGTCTTTTTTGAATCTATTAACCCAAATCAATCTTCTCTAAAAATTAATTTTCTTCTATTAAGTAAAACCAAGCACACAATAATCCTTGAAGCTAAACAGAGTGGAGACAAAAAAAATATTCACAGTAACTTTGTACTAAGGATTCAAATCAGTTTAGATGCAAAACTAGCTGAAGTTTTATCTTATCAAGGTGAAAAGCCTCTTCCCTTTTTTATGAATCAATCAAAAAGACAATCATCTGATGAAAAACTTCAACAAAATCAATTTTTAACAGAATGGTTGGAAAGTATTTTTGTTGCCGGTATTTCAGATAGGGAGCAAATTAGTAATTTTCTAAATAATGCCTAATACCATCCTATATTTTCACGGATTTAAATCCTCTAGTGATTCAGGAAAGGCGCAAGATTTTAGGAAGTTTATAGAGAATCAAACATCCCAAACAAAAATTTTGATTCCAGATTTAGAAGACAGTTTTCAAGAAGCAAATAAACAGATAGAAGATCTTATTAGTGAAAATGCTCCAAATATTCTATTTATGGGAAGCTCATTAGGTGGTTACTATGCACTGTATTTTGCTGAACTGTATAAAACCAAATCAGTACTAATTAACCCGGCTATACCTCCACTGAAGGATTTTGAAATTCATATCGGAAAAAATGAAAATTATGCTACAGGTAATAAATTCACTATTACGAAAAATGATATATCCTATATTAGAACTCTATACCACAAGAAAATATCAGAACCTAAAAATCATTTAATACTCTTAGAATCTAAAGATGAGATTCTCGACTATATTGAAACTACAAGTTATTTTAAAGGATCTCTTATAGACATAGTCTATGGTGGAAATCATTCATATACATCTATTAAAAGTAAATTTATTAAAATAAAAAATTTCTTTGGAATAGAATAATTGCATTAAATTAATGCATTATCATATAAATTGCACTAAAATAACGCAAAATTAGTTCAAATATTGTGCATCTTGCTCAAATAATAATGGCATGCAAATTGCTTTATTATTAATGCTAAATAAATTTTATTAGGAGAAATAATGGCAGAATATAAAACTTATGAATACATCTGGCTTGATGGTTATACACCAGAACCTAACATGAGGAGTAAGGTTAAAGCTACTGAAGATGCTACTCCACCAGATTGGTCTTTTGACGGATCATCAACTCAACAAGCAGAGGGCGGTAGCTCTGACTGTTTATTATTACCAGTACAAACTTATACAAACCCGAATGGTCATGATTTAGTAATGACACAGGTGCAAACAGCAGATCATACTACACACCCCTCTAACTATAGGGCAGCAGCTGAAGCAGTTGTAACTGATGAATGGTGGTTTGGATTTGAACAAGAATTTTTCTTTACTGATCCTGAAACTGGAGAACCTCTAGGCTGGGAAAATGGCACACCAAGCAGACCGCAAGGTGAATATTATTGTGGTGTTGGTGCAGGTAATGTGGTTGGAAGAGAAATATCAGATGCGCACCTTCAAGCATGTCTTGATCTGGGTATTACACTTACAGGTACAAATGCTGAAGTTGCTCTTGGTCAATGGGAGTATCAGTGTTTGGAAGAGTTTGGAGTTGGAGTTAATATCCATCCAAAACCAAAAACAGGTGACTGGAATGGCTCTGGAATGCACACTAACTTTTCAAATGAAGCAATGAGAACTGCAGGTTCAGAAGAACTTTTTAATTCTTACTGCGACAAGCTTGGCGAGGTTCATGCTGAAGGTATAGCATCTTATGGTTCAGACAACGACATGAGACTAACAGGTCTTCATGAAACTCAAAGTATTGATACCTTCTCATATGGTGTAAGTGACAGAGGCGCGAGTATAAGAATCCCTGTATACACTGTTGAACACAATTGGAACGGTTACTTAGAAGACAGAAGGCCTGCTTCTAATGCTGATCCTTATAAAATTTTGGCACACATTGTGGGAACATTAACCAAGTAATCT
>RGHK01000162.1 GCA_010024215.1 Pseudomonadota bacterium
ATTTACTCCAGTATTCATTTGCAGCTGATAGAGGTATTACATCTTTAAACAAATATCATGATGTACTAAACCCTTCTTTTTTAAAGCTATTACACAACATAATCAATACTGCTAACCAAAATGATATTGAAGTATCAGTCTGTGGTGATATGGCCTCTGATACAGAAGGAGCTTATATGCTTTATCTTTTGGGGTTGAGAATATTTAGCCTAGCTCCATCACAAGCTCCAGCAATAGTTTTATCTCTGCTCAAAGCTAAAGAAGCTTTGAAAAATATAAATATAGAAGAAATACTATCTCAAAAAAATTCACAAAGTGTACGAAAGTTCATAATATAGTTTTATATTGAAAATTTATGGCGTAATACTTGCAGCAGGAGACAGCACTCGTTTTGCTGCGGAAGTAAACAAACTTTTTTATAAAGTAAATGGCAAAGAACTTATTTTATATCCTGTCGAAACTTTTTTAGACAATAATGAAATTGATGAAGTATTGATAGTTTCTTCTAAGTTAAATAAGTCAGCATTAGAAAAACTTTTAAATGGATATCAAAGTGTTTCAATTATACTCGGTGGAGATTCGAGACAAGAAAGCGAGTATTGTGCAATTCAATACTTACAAGATAAAGCTACAGATAATTGTTTAATTGCAATACATGATGCTGCTCGCTCTTTTATGTCTTCTGAACTTTTAACAAGTTTGGTTAATACTGCGAAAGAACATGGATCTGCTGCACCTTATTTAGATAACAGTCAATTTTATGATATAGAAAATGATGAAATTGTTACTAATAAAAAAATTGTGGATATTCAGACACCTCAAGTTTACAAATATAAAGAATTGTTTGAGTGTTATTCATATCTTTTAAAAAACAATATTACTGGTATGGTTGACACAACAGAAAGCATGTTCAATTTTAACAAATTTGAAACCCACGTAATTAGAGGTGAAGACAGTAACTTAAAAATTACATATGAAAGTGATCTAGAAAGTATTGAGAAAGCCACTATTTAACATGAACCAACTAGATAAATTTAAAAATTTCATAGAAGATCGAAATGAAAATGTAAAAGTAGGACTTGTTGGTGCAGGTCAAATGGGACAAGGGATTGTAGCCCAAGTATCAAAAATGTATGGAGTAGACCTTGTATGTATTATTGATAGAAATCAAAAACAACTTGATAACGCTTCTGATAGGTATAAAAAACACAAAGAAAACAAGATTCTGTGTTCTGACAGCATTGCAGCTCTAGACAATGTTGATCTGGATATTGTAATTGAAGCAACAGGAACACCTGCCGCTGGGGCTCTTGTTGCTAAGAATGTTTTAAATCGAGGTATTAATTTAATTTTATTAAACGTAGAAACTGAGGCAACTATTGGCTTAGCATTAAGAAAAGAAGCAGAAAAAAATAATGCAATAGTTACAGTTGCTGATGGTGATGAACCTGTAGCTGCTCTCGATCTCTATAACTTTGCTAAAGAATTGTCTTTTGACGTTATATCAATTGGAAAAGGTAAAAATAACCCATTCAATACATTTGCTATTCCGAGCTCATTAACAAAAGAAGCATCTTTAAAACAAATGAACCCAAAAATGTTAACCAGTTTTGTTGACGGAACTAAAACAATGGTTGAGATGACTGCGCTCGCTAATTTTCTGGATTTCAATATCGATATTGATGGGATGCATGGCATAGAGGCAACGTATGAAAATATAAATCAGTATTACATCCCAAAAAAAGATGGAGGCTTACTAGACGAATCACAAGTCGTTGATTTCGCTTTCGGAATTGCGCCAGGTGTTTTTGCGGTAATCTATTCCGAGGATGATTATGTAAATTATGAAATGGAGTATCTAAAAATGGGGAAAGGTCCCTATTGGACTCTAGCCAGACCTTATCATTTAACAAGTCTTGAAATACCAAGGACAATAAGACATATTATGTTGGAAAAGTATTCCAAGTTGAGTGCACAAAG
>RGHK01000163.1 GCA_010024215.1 Pseudomonadota bacterium
CTTGGGTGTGTTATTAATGATGGAAGTTTCAAATTGAATCTTCTAGCAACTGGAGCTAAGTCTTCAGAATCTAAATCATCGAAATTATAAACATACACCAATACATCTGGATTTTCTTCAGCAAATTCAAACAACTCAGGTAATTCTTTAATGCAAGGCGCGCACCAATCTGCCCAATAGTTAACAACAACCCACTGCCCTTTTAGTTGTTCAAATGAGGTGTTTTTTCCATTAAAAACTTCAATGTCATTTTTTTGACACCCAAATAAAATGAAAATACATAACAGGGGTATAATTTTAGATTTCATTAACCACATGATAGGCTAAATAATGAATATGGAAAATAAATATCTATTAATTCTTTTTTATTCTGCGGGCGGATCAACTCGTAAAATAGCTCATGCGATTGCTGATGGAGCTGAAGAAGAGAACCTCAATGTAAAAATTAGAACAGTCCCAAAAGTTTCTAGCCTTAGTGAAAAAACTCAAGATGATGTTCCAGAAAAAGGTGAAGTTTATTGCACTAAAGATGATTTGATAAATTGTAGTGGTCTTGCAATTGGCTCTCCTACAAGATTTGGATCAATGGCATCACCTTTAAAGTATTTTTTGGACTCAACAGGAGATTTGTGGGCTTCTAATTCACTTGAAAATAAACCTGGAATGGCATTTACCTCAACTGGATCTATGCATGGCGGCCAAGAAATTACTCAATTTAATTTAATAACTTATATGCTCCATCATGGAATGTTTATTGTAGGCAGCCCTTACTCAATTGATACACTAAGCAAGACTAAATCAGGAGGCACTCCATATGGACCATCTCATGTAGAAAGTTTTAATAACTCTAATAATCTAACACCCGAAGAGTATGATATTGCAAAAAAAACTGGTACTAGGATTGCCAAGCTAATTAAAAGAATAAATGATTAGCAATAAAGCTCTTAAGAATCTTGTTAATTTATTTTCATTTCTGCTTATTCTTACAAAGTTTTTTTCTTACCTAAATCAAAAAATTGAAATTTTATTTTTTATCTTTTGGTCAATACCTATTTTATTTCTTATTTTTTTTGCAAATAAATTGGCTATTAAGGGTTTCCAAAGTTTTAGTTTTATATTCTTAATTTACTTTTTGTCTGCATCTTTAAGAGTATTTGGTATAAGTCCATATGTTTTCGATCTTTTAGAAATTGTTTTAATTATTATTTTATTCTTTATCTGCGTATTTGCTCCAAAAATTATTATGAGGAATATGTAAAGCAAGCTTTACATATAGATACTCCTAGATTATCATCATTTACCTTAATAGGAGTTATAAATGTCAGAAAAACAATCAATTTGGGCAAAAGCAGATAGCTTTTTAACAACAACAAGAAAAATAATAGTCAATTCATTAACTGCTTTGGTTTTAGTTATTGTCACATTCTCATTGCTAGGTGGTATTGGATCAATGTTCAGCAGCCCTGAAGAAGTTGATACAAAAGATAAAGTTCTTTGGTTTAAACCAATAGGTGTCGTTGTTGATTCAGAGGTTAATAGTTCTGGAAATTTTGATTTTAATAGCATTGTTTTAAGTGGCGGTGATGCTGTTGAACAACATGAACTTCAAGATTTAATAGATGTTTTAAATAATGCAGCAGAAGATGAAAACCTGAGTGCGGTTTATGTAAATGTTTCAGAGCTAGGGATGTATTGGTCTTCAGCCTTTAAAATTGCTGAGGCAGTAAGGTCCATAAGAGATAGTGGCAAAAGAGTTATAGCTTATGCAGAACAATATAATAACAACTCATATTTAATTAGCTCTCAAGCTAATGAAGTTCTTATAAATGAGTATGGTCAAGTGTCTGCTTTTGGTTTTTCAAGAAAAAGAGAATACATGAAAGATTTATATAAAAATCTTAAATTAAATTATAACGTTTTCACAGCAGGTGATTTCAAGTCTGGACCTGAACCATATACCAGAGATTCAATGTCTGAGAA